>MGML01000018.1:5972-6114 GCA_001796415.1 Chloroflexi bacterium RBG_13_46_14 | reverse complement strand
AGGTTCACCTTTCTTGGGATGAACTGTGACAGTTGCCTGAGCGATTCCTCCCGGCGGCACTTCGAGTCTTTCACGGTCGAAGCGGTAGACGAGGCCTTCTTCAGGGTCCTTAGCTTCGAAGACGACACTGGCATCTGCATTA
>MGML01000018.1:4855-5798 GCA_001796415.1 Chloroflexi bacterium RBG_13_46_14 | reverse complement strand
TTGGCTTCAGCCTCTTTGGGAGGACGGAGGGTCAGTTTCGTCTGGTCCTGGTCTCCCGGGAAAAGAGAGACACTGGAAACAGATAGCGACCACCAGGCAGCATCGAGACCCTCGACTTTGACCAGAAATTGGTCAACGATTTGACTCTGGTTTTTTATCGATATGGCTGTTTCCACTGATGCACCAGCCGCCGCCTCTAATTTTGTTGTTGAGAGAGTCACTCCTATGTTCGCAGACATGGTATCCTCCCGAAATCATAATACAATCACATTATATATTATAATTGTCCCCATTGGAATATATTGGTACCTATCTCAAAAGCGCTTCGTATAACTTCTCGTGACAGAGGTGAACCAGTACGCCCACCTTCCCAGGCACAGCCATAATCGCTGCCGCTATAAATCATTCTCGGTGATGCCAAAAGAATGCTTTCAGGATTTGCTCCAACAGGAACAGAAGAAAAAATAAACGTTTGATTAAGAAGCGGATGTCCCTGTCCGACCATTTCTAACCGGTATCCATTTTCGCGTGCTAACTGATTAAAAGCGATACCAAATTCTCTGGCACCCTGGGGGTCATGGACGCACGCTTCGCCAACAATCACACCTCCGCTCTTGAGAAAAAAGTTTACATTTGTTTTCGACTGACTATCGAGTTCAAAGCGCTTTCTGCCTGTAATGTATAAAACGTTACAATTGGCGATTGTGCCGCTGAGAGAGCTTACCGTGTTGACCACGGCTTCGATATCGGTGGACCGGCTTATCTCTCGAGCTAGGTTCGCCAAGCCGACCAGGTGCGTCCTTTTCTCCGGTTCTGTGCTGTAATGCCATATCGTCACCGTACGCTTGATTTGACCTATAGAATGTTGACGGAAGCGGTTGTCGATTTGATTCACCTCCGGCTGATAGGGATTACCGGCATTGGAAATTGCCTTGTTTGCCGG
>MGML01000018.1:4704-4827 GCA_001796415.1 Chloroflexi bacterium RBG_13_46_14 | reverse complement strand
TACGGCTCATCTGGCAAATTGTTTCTTTCCTGAATTCGGTATGCTTCAAGAATCCTGGTGGGCTGGCCTCCTTCCGGAGGTTGATACGGTCCCGTGGGGATTTCCCTGAATTGCATAGTAATA
>MGML01000018.1:4464-4671 GCA_001796415.1 Chloroflexi bacterium RBG_13_46_14 | reverse complement strand
TAGCTCTGAGGCTTGGCAACAATGATAGTATTACCTTCAGGGTCGATGCCTATACCCGGATTGATGATTATTGATAAATCAGGGGATTGGCTGGCTATAACTTCCAGCCCGGCTATAATTCCGGGACCATGAATAGCCAGGCTGTGTAATCTCTGGTGGTTTCTGTGGTACTCGTGAGAGTCTCTCCAAATAGCATCATCGATGATT
>MGML01000018.1:3669-4401 GCA_001796415.1 Chloroflexi bacterium RBG_13_46_14 | reverse complement strand
AACTCTTTTCATCGGTTTTTTGTATGATATTTAATAGATAAGCCGTATGTGCCGGCTTCTGAATTTCTATTATGGAGCGAACCATATCAGTATCGACATCAGATTTATCAGGTAATTTTAGCTCTACGGTAAAGCAAAAGACGCCACCTTTGCCACCGATCTGCATCGGGGTGCCCAGCTTGCTATCACCTCCCAATCGCATCCCTTGAGCGGCTCCATGCTCGGTTATGGTAGGTGTCACACCTGTGTATAGTATCAGATATTCGCTCAAACCACGCTTGGTACCACGCCAACGATACAATTCAACCGCTGAACTGACCAATTGGCGTCGTTTCATTTCAGGCCATCTCTCATCGAGGACAAGTCCCAGCCAGGAAGCGAGCCAGGGTAGAAATGATTCGGGAGTGGTGCCGGGGTCAAAATAAAACGGGATAGTATCTATGATGCCTTCAATTGACCGAAAGATATCTTCGAAGACATGAAGGAAACGGCCAGTAAGCTCGTCTTCCCGGTAGAACGCGGGTAAGTACTGCAGATAGCTGCTCTGCTCTACAATATCTGTATCCTGCACTGGAGCTGGCATACTACTATACCTCCTTTCTAAACCTAGACTACGACCACGTGGTGCTGTTGAGAGCAGGGGACCTGCTCTGGGCTTAAGGTTATTTTGGAAGCTGCCTCACCTTTCTTTCCCGTTTCGATGTCAACGGGGAAGAGCTTTATTTCTTCCGT
>MGML01000018.1:2004-3660 GCA_001796415.1 Chloroflexi bacterium RBG_13_46_14 | reverse complement strand
CCCTTCGATTTCCTGGAGAGCAGTGAAAAGGTCGGCAGCAAGGACATCTCTACCAAAAGGCCAGCCTTTGCCGTCAGCGCCACCGGTCACCGGATTAATGAACTGATAAAGCCTTGTTTCGATTTCACCTCGCAGCCGTCTGTGGTCAATTTTCGTTCTCGCCTTAATTTTTGCCTCAACAGCTATCCATCGGTAATCTGGTGCACTGACAATTAATTGAGCAGTCAATAGTCGTCGTTCATCGAGATACGCTGTTACTACCTGCTTGAGGTGTTCTGAAACCACGAGTTGTTCTTTAGGGATTCCTTTGGTTCCATCCAGTATCAGCGGAATAATGAGGAGACGGACTGTTCCTGGTGGAATTCCTTGCTTCTCATCAAGGCCAGCGGGCGCCAGACATTTCGCCCGAGATACTTCTTTGGAGGCTTCATGGGCGAGAAACTCGTAATCGTCAGGCGTTACCGCACGTATTCTTGTTTTCAGCACATTGGGAGCACGTAGTTTGGCGTGGTCCAGGCTCTCGAAGTCAGTGCCGCCATGTGCTGCCTCAAAATTGGTGACCCAGGCTACATAGGGGATCGAAGATTTAAGGACATTCAATGTTTTCTCCCCAACGTTTCCCTGTACGCCTCCTCCACACCGGTAGCTGATGAAGCGAATCCGACGTCCTTTTCCGGGGACAGCACCAAATTGTCGTATTGCTCCATGAGGCTGCCGAATTCTAGGGCCGAACTGAATTTCTCCAGTAGCACTATCACAGGTAAAGTAGAGGTCATCAGGACCGGCAGATGAGAACTCCGTGATTTCCTGCCATTTTTCCCATTTACCTTCCCTATTTTCTACTTCAATTGTTTCCCCTTTTTCTCGCGGTAAAATCGGCAGATTCTGTAAGAAGAAAACCTGTCCCGGTTCGCCATTGCTTCTTCCAAGTATTTCATTTTTTATCACAAAAGAGTGGCTGGCAGGCACGGTGCCGCCAATGCTCATTGATTGGACGCTCTGTACCCGTGGAGAGGCCGTATAAGCTGGTTGACGAGGACGTGGTTTGACAGCACGACATCGAATCCAGAAGGCATCTTTGTTATCCACATTGGTGGACTGGCAGGTATAGGGTACGTGAAGAACTATCTCTCCATCTCTGTTTAAGCCACCGGTGGTGTCAGACTCCAGCCTCAGATTCGCCCACTTATTATCTTCGCCATTCCAGAACTCCCAGGCCAGTGGAGGATTGCTGGGATCAACACCGATACCCTCAACATTTGTTTCGAAGATAAGACGCAAGGTATTCCCCATAACGTTTTCTGAATATCCAAAATAAAAGGCATCATTCTCCTGGGGAACTTTCTGGAATATTTCCATCAACTCCCGCTTCTTTAGCACAGGCATATAGTCGTGAAATACCGTGCCCCCCCTGCTTATCAGGCAATAGGTCAATTGAGGGACTATAACGGTAAGCTCCCGGTCGGTGGTGAAGGTGATTGCCTCCTGGGTTTCAGTTCGTACGGTGGCAACTTCAGTCCCTCGTGGTATAGTGACAGATGCTTTTTGAGATGCCGATAAGCGGAATGTTACATCCGCTCTGGCTGGATATGCCGGCAATAACTTGATGCCGATGAGGTCGAGAAATTTAATATAGTTTTTTTCGGGCACACGGTT
>MGML01000018.1:1495-1987 GCA_001796415.1 Chloroflexi bacterium RBG_13_46_14 | reverse complement strand
TGTCTATCATCCAGGCAAAAAGCTCAATGAATGGTATCCCGGG
Source organism: Chloroflexi bacterium RBG_13_46_14 (assembly GCA_001796415.1). The sequence goes on along the minus strand of MGML01000018.1, from coordinate 1,944 downwards.
ATCGCTCAAATTATGGTCAGTCCATTCAGGGCAATACCGTGGAATTAGGCTTCTTGCTTCGGAAACAATGTCCTGAAATTTACGGTCGTCTAGAATCGGTGCTGGCAGTGCCATATTTCACCCCCTGTTCCATTATTAGCGGGATACATAAAAAGGATAAACCAGACTTCTTTCATTGCTTGTACCTCTAATCTTATATTTAATCGTAATGAGTAACCGCGACATATCCGTCGTATCGGGACGGACATCTAGTTCCCTGACTTCAATTCGTGGTTCCCACCACCCAAGAGCTTGCTCGACATTATGCGCCACCTGGCTCCAGGTAGCAGCATTATTGGGAGCGAAAATGAAATCGTGAATACCGCAACCGAAGTTGGGGCGCATACGTCTTTCTCCCTTAGCAGTGCTCAGTATGATACGGATTGATTCTTCAATATCGTTATCGTGTG
>MGML01000018.1:1288-1460 GCA_001796415.1 Chloroflexi bacterium RBG_13_46_14 | reverse complement strand
AGAGGATAACTCCAGCCGTGTCCGACGACATCCTTACCGTTCTGCTGAATTCTATCCATAGCAACTCCCTCTTGATTTCCTTAGCCGATAATTACCGTGACGCATCCCATGGCAATTGTATTTGGTGGTCCGCTTTCAACGATAATATCTCCCTGTCTGGCTGCAGGGAGAT
>MGML01000018.1:961-1161 GCA_001796415.1 Chloroflexi bacterium RBG_13_46_14 | reverse complement strand
ATTGGGACTTCCTGGCCCGGGGCTGAGGGGAGTCCCGTGTGATGTCATGTCTCCGGTTCGTGCTGCTGGTGGCATAAACTCTCCTTAGTTAATTTGAACCATAGCTCCCTGAATTGTTAGTGTGGCCCCTGCTCTGATGGTCATTGTTCCCTGCGAGCTAATTTCAATTGACTGAGCATCTATAGTTAATCTCATAGCGC
>MGML01000018.1:186-926 GCA_001796415.1 Chloroflexi bacterium RBG_13_46_14 | reverse complement strand
GTGATCTTGTTATTGCCAGTTTTGTCCTTTAACTCAATCTTCTCTTGCCCCGAAGAGTCATCCAGGGTTATCTGATGACCGGCATTCGTTTTTATCTCCAATTTTTCCGTTCCTGAAGTATCGTTAAACACAATTTCATGACCGCTTCGAGAACGAATTTTACGAATATTGTTTCTGCCATCACTGTTCGTTTCCGGTGGACTGTCTTCACCGTTCCATAATGCACCGAGAACATAGGGACGGTTGAGGTCACCGTTTTCAAAAGCAAGTAATACTTCATCATCTACTTCTGGCAGGAATACCATTCCCCGCCCGTTGCCAGCCATCGGGCTGGCAATTCTGATCCAGTGGCTCTCTGCATCCTCAGCGAGCCAGGGGAACCTGACTTTCACCCTTGCCATGCCGTCGGGGTCTTGGTTATTGGTGACGATTCCGACAACGACACTATGGCTTCCCTGCCCATGTCCGTTACCATTTCGATTGACCAGCTCTCTTAACGTATTATCATGGCGTCCACTAATGCTAAATCTGGTTGTCATACCCCGGTTATCATAACGGTGTGTTGCGTGGGTAATACGATAGCGGCCAGCGAAACGGTCACTCAATCCCCTGAATTCGACCATGGCACCGGCACGTACTGCCGGATTCCCCGGGCAGACACCTTCAGCCTGGATAAAATTACCGTCCATTTCATTACGCAGTGACTGTGCCAGGGCATCTGCCTCTGCCTGTGTATTGAC
>MGML01000018.1:0-137 GCA_001796415.1 Chloroflexi bacterium RBG_13_46_14 | reverse complement strand
GCAATCTGGCCACCTTCCCGGTTCTCGCCAACTTCAATCCTGTCCTGAGCCTGATTAGCTCTGCCTACAATCTCCCTTTTCGTCCCCGGGTCCCAACCACGTACCTCAACCTCAGTTGTCTGACCGGAAGTAGTAAG
>MGML01000017.1 GCA_001796415.1 Chloroflexi bacterium RBG_13_46_14 | reverse complement strand
CCTACGGCAGCGGTACCGAAGGGTGAGATGAACCATACCAGAACGAGATAGGGAAGGAATCTCTGGACGCCTGTAATCGATGCCGGGATGCCTATTTTCGTCATTCTCCAGAGGACGTCCTTATCGAGTTTAAATCCCCTCAAAGTTAATTTCAGACGCGTTCGTCCGGTAAAAAGGTACCATATGCCAAAAAACGCTCCGAAAAATTGTGAGATTACATTTGCCCAGGCAGCCCCGCTTACACCCATCTCCGGGAATATCCATATACCGAATACCAGTAACGGGCAGATTATAATATGGAGTATTCTGAAAAAGATAGATATTCTCATGGGAGTAACAGTATCACCCGAAGCCTGCATAACAGACTGTGATACCATCGCCAGCGCCATGGTTATGGAACCGGCAAGCTGGATTCGCATATAGGCAGAGCCCTGGGCTACGACATCGGGTTCGATACCGAAAATCGATAAGAGAGGTTCGGCAAAAAAAATACCGACGGCTGCCATTAGAATGGAGAATATCGTCCCGATAACCAGAGCCTGCTGGCCGATTTTATTAGCGCCGTCTGTATCTCCGGAGCCAACACAACGGGCGATCATTGCTCTCAGCCCGGTATAGAGACCCATCATAATCGAGTTGACCGCCATTACCACCATTCCGGAGACGCCCACCCCCGCAATAGGCGCCGCACCGAGCTTTCCTACCCATATCATATCTATCGTGGGACCCAGAACGGTGAGTGTCTGACTGATCATGATGGGCCAGGACAGTGACCACAGGTTTTGAATAACGCTGCCTTCGGTCCAGTTCCTTTCATATGAGGGGCGTTTCATCGAAAAATCAAATCTCCTCTAGATTATAATCGTAGTATCATTGTGGGAATAATAGACTTCATCATAACATAATACGGGAAAATAGGTTTAATAAACCGGATAAGGTTTGCTATTATAAGATATTCCTTATTCTGGTAGAATATACGGAAATGCGTGAAGGCTCTACTCCCATCAGGCAGCAGTATCTCAGGATTAAGAGGAAATATCCTCAGGCGATTCTCCTCTTTCGTCTTGGCGATTTCTACGAGACCTTCGATGAAGATGCAAAAATCGTTTCGCGCGAACTCGATATCGTGCTGACATCACGTGAGATGGGTAAGGGAAATAAAGTACCTCTCGCAGGAATACCTTATCATGCGCTCGAAAACTACCTTGCCAGGCTTGTAAACAGAGGGTACAAGGTCGCCATATGCGAACAGGTTACCAGGCCGGGCGAAATAAAAGGCCTTGTTGAGCGAGAAGTCGTAAGAGTTATTACTCCTGGCACCGTAGTAGAATCGGGATTGCTGGACAGCAAAACGAATAACTATCTGGTGAGTATTATCCCGGGCGACCGTGAAGCCGGTATTGCCTACATCGATATATCCACAAGTGAATTCGCTACGACACAGATCCCGGCTGAAAGAATAATGCCGGAGATTGAGAGACTGGCTCCTTCGGAAATTATCACCTTGGAAAGTGCGGTTTTCGACCATTTAAAGATAGACATTCCGGTAACGAGGCTGGATGATTACTGGTTTGAGTATGACATCGCCCATCAGACACTAATAGATCATTACAAGGTCTCATCACTTGAAGGATACGGCTGCGCCAGCCTGCCGTATGCCGTCAGGGCGGCCGGTGCGATAATTCACTACCTGCAGGAGACCCAGAAAGCTATCTCAGGGCAATTGACCGGACTCTCAACCTATTCTACCGAATCTTTCATGGCGCTTGATGAACAGACACTGACGAACCTTGAGGTATTCCGCAGTTCAAGTGCACGAACAGGAGTCACCTCATTACTTTCGGTGATCGACCTCACAAAAACGGCTATGGGAGGACGACTTCTCAGGCGTTGGCTTGGTAAGCCTCTACTTGATATAGAAGAGATAACGAAACGCCAGATGGCCGTCAAATGGTTCTATGAAAATACGTTACCCCGTAACGAGGTAATTTCACTGCTGGATAAGATGTCCGATATCGAAAGGTTAATCAACAGAGTAAAGAGTAATCTTGCTAATCCCCGTGAACTTGTATCACTGAAAAAAGGATTGGAAATAATACCTGAATTAGTGAAAGTGATTGAAGGAGGTACCAGCAACAGTTGGATAAACTGGTTGAAAAGCGAATTGAAACCACGTCAGGATGTGGTCGATCTGGTAGCCGAAGCAATAACGGATGAACCGGCAACGAATCCCGGCGACGGCGACGTAATAAAACAGGGATTTTCCGAGGAACTGGATAATCTGCGCAATATCTCAAGAAACGCCCGGCAATACCTGGCGAACCTGGAGAAAGAAGAACAGGAAAAAACCGGGATAAAATCTCTTAAGGTTGGATATAACAGGGTATTCGGGTATTACATCGAGGTTTCCAATTCATATCTTTCACAGGTTCCTGACTACTTTATCAGAAAGCAAACTCTGGTAGGAGGAGAGCGATTCTATACTCCGGAACTAAAAGATTACGAATCCACCATCTTGAACGCGAAAGAAAGGGTGGCCGAACTGGAAACGAATCTATTCCAGAGAGTATGCCGCCAGGTATCAACAGCCAGTGACAGGATACTGGCGGTGGCTGATGCTCTGGCTAATGCGGATGTGTTTTCCACGCTGGCGGAGGTTTCGGTCAGATACGGTTATTGCTGCCCGACGTTGAATAATGGAACTACCATCTCGATCACTAATGGCAGACACCCCGTAGTGGAGCGGAACCTGGAAGACAGCGACTTCGTTCCCAATGATACGTTCTTATCCAACGATGATTCCCAGATCATCATTCTTACCGGCCCTAATATGGCCGGAAAATCGACCTACCTGAAACAGGTGGCTCTTATCGTACTGATGGCTCAGATCGGCAGTTTCGTTCCTGCCGATTCTGCCGAGATAGGTATAGTAGATCGTGTTTTCACACGGATAGGTGCCAGGGAGGACCTGGCTGCCGGACAGTCCACTTTCATGGCGGAGATGGTGGAAACAGCGAATATTTTAAATAATGCGACGACCCGGTCGCTTCTCATCCTTGACGAGATAGGCAGGGGGACAAGCACCTACGACGGGATGTCCATCGCCAGGGCGGTGGCCGAATATATCCACAATCACCCGGGACTCGGAGCTAAAACTCTTTTTGCCACCCACTATCACGAGATGGTGGAACTGGCCGATTTCCTGCCGCGCGTTAAAAATTATAACGTAGCCGTTACCGAAGAGAAGGGGAAGGTAATATTCCTGAGGAAGATACTTCCCGGCGGTGTCGACAAGAGTTACGGCATACATGTTGCCCAGCTTGCCGGACTACCCAGGCAGGTAGTGAACCGGGCGAATGAAGTTTTGGAAGAACTTGAAAGCGTAGGGTCACAGAAGAGTCCGTCAACCAGGAAGAAACCGAATAAAAAAGAGCTTGCCGAACAGATGTCGTTCTTCGGACACAACTCGGCACTCATCGATGAGATAACAAATCTTGATATCGAATCACTAACCCCGCTTGAAGCCTTGAACAAGCTGTACGAACTACAGAAGAAGGTCGAAAATCTGTAGCAATTCTTTATATTTTCACTATTGCTTTTCACCGGAGTTTGTTGTTTAATAGATAACGATATATCGTTATGAAGATAATCCTCAGACTTCTGGTATTCGTTAAGAAACGCTGGCCGACACTGCTGCTCGGTTTCATCTGTATCACCGTCAGTACGGTCGGCGGCCTGGTAATACCGCGACTACTGGGAAACGGTATCGATACCGCGCTCAGTTCCGGCAGTAAATCAACCATCGTCACTCTGGCGCTGATCCTACTCGGAACCACGCTGTTGCGAAGCGCCGGCCGTTTTGGCGATACCTATATTACACAGCTTGTCTCCCAGCAGGCTTCCTATGATATCAGGAACGCGCTTTACGACCACCTTCATAAACTCGGATTTGCCTATTACGATAAAGCACAGACCGGGCAGATAATGTCGCGCTGCACCGCGGATATCGAGGCAGCCAGAATGTTCCTCAGCGCCGGACTGCTGAACCTTATCCAGATGTTTATCATAATTTTCGGCGTTGGTATTCTTCTATTAACTCTCAACTGGCAGCTTGCCTTGATGACACTGGCTTTTATGCCGGTAATATTCTGGCAGACACTTTATGTCAGTGGAAAACTGCAGCCGATATGGGCACGGGTACAACAGACCATAGGTGTCCTCGGGGTAACATTACAGGAAAGTCTTTTCGGAGTTAAGGTAGTGAAAGCCTTTACTTTACAGGAAAGGGAAAATAATAAATTCTACGGCCAGGCAAATGAATTGTACGGTGAACAGATTGCCGCCGCCCGTATCCAGGCAGTATATACTCCTGTTATGACTGTTCTTATAGCTCTTCCGTCTGTACTGGTTCTCTGGTTTGGCGGTCGACAGGTGATGGATGGAAATCTGACTATCGGGGGAATCACACAGTTTATATTGTATCTGGGAATGTTGGCAGGTTTCGTCTCCAGACTTGGTCAACTGGCTAATATGATATCACGAACTATATCAGCAGGACGAAGAATATTCGAAATTCTGGATACAGAACCGGCAGTAAAAGATAAGCCGGACGCAATAAAGTTGGAAAAGGTGAAAGGGCAGGTATCATTCAACAATGTCAGTTTTACCTATGGAACGACTGCCGCGGTACTGCAGGATATCAGTTTCAACGTAGAACAGGGTCAGATGGTGGCGCTGATAGGTGGCTCAGGAAGCGGCAAGACAACGATTATCAACCTGATATCGAGATTCTACGACGTTACAGCAGGCAGCGTAACAATCGATGGCATGGATATACGCGATGTTGCACTTTCATCGTTAAGAAAGAATGTCGTTGTAACTCAACAGGATATTTTCTTATTCTCTTCAACGATTAGAGATAACATAGCGTATGGTGCTCCGGATGCCACTGCTGAACAGGTAGAAGCTGCTGCCAGGGCAGCCCAGATACATAATTTTATTGTTAGTCTTCCTAAGGGATATAACACCTGGGTGGGAGAACGCGGCGTCACTCTCTCCGGCGGCGAGAAACAGCGTGTAGCTATCGCTCGTTCACTTCTGGTAGATCCCAGTATATTAATACTGGACGACTCTACATCCAGCGTAGACGCGGAAACGGAACACCTGATACTCAAGGCGCTGGATAAACTTATCGAAGGCAGAACCACGTTCGTGATTACTCACCGTCTCCCGATTATACGAAATGCTGACCTGATCCTCGTACTCGAGAATGGAAAGATCAAGGAACGAGGGAAGCATAACGAATTGATGGCCTTCAATGGATTGTATCGTCAAACGTACGAGAATCAGCTTGAAGCTAATCGCGATGCTGGACTTGAACAGGAAGGAGATGCTCAAGATGGCCAGTAACATCACTCCTCCGGGACAGCGGTTACGCGGGGCGCTGGATTCCGGCGATGCCGATGAAATACTGGGTAAAGTAAATGACCTTGGAATAATCAGGCGTGTTGTCGGATATCTGACTGATGTAAAGTGGCATCTGGTAATCGGTGCCGTGGGTATTATCCTGCGTACCGCATCCAACCTGATAACGCCGCTACTGGTGGCGATGGCGACGAACCGGATTGTCGATAAAAATATCGACGGACTTACCATAGCCGTATTTTTGTATCTGGGAGTGCTGGTACTGCAATGGGTCGCCCAGTACCTCGAAACACTGCACCTTTCTTATACCGCACAGGGAATTCTGTTCAAAATGCGTACTACTATGTTCAGTCACCTTCACGACATGTCATTAAGCTTCTTCGACCACAACAAGATAGGGAAACTGATGTCCAGGGTGCAAAATGACGTCGACCAGCTTCAGATGCTTGTTTCACAGGATATCATAATGGTTGGTGTCAACTCCATTACGCTTATTGGCATACTGGTCATAATGCTCACGATGAACTGGCAGCTCGCGCTTCTGTCGCTTTCAACGCTTCCGGTACTGGTCATCATAGTAATTATCTGGCAGAAGCACGCCCGAAAGGCATTTATTCTGGCGCGGAAAGCCATAGCAATGGTAAACGATAACCTCCAGGAAAGTATTTCAGGAGTAAGAGTAACCCAGAACCTTTCTCGTGAAAAAGAAAACGTAAAGCAGTTCGACGCTGTTAACAAGGCGAATCTTGACGCTAATAAAAAATCAGCCCTTTTACAGGGGCTTATAAATCCGCTGACTCAGATACTCACTGATGGATCATATGTAATCGTATTGATATTCGGTGGATTCCAGGTGCTGGACGGTACTATGCCGGTCGGTTTCCTTTTAGCGTTCCTGTTGTATATACAGAGAATAGGGCAGCCGATACAGCAGCTTGCTACCATGTATACGGAAATACAGAGAGCGATGGCGTCAGGAGCCAGGATATTCGAGTTAATCGATGTACAACCGGAGATCGAGGATGTACCTGGAGCTAAAACGATAGTTGAAGCGAAGGGTGAGGTGGAGTTTAAAAATGTGTGTTTCGGTTACGATGTGGGTTCAGAGATAATTCACTCGATGAATCTGAAGATAAAAGCCGGCGAAATGGTAGCCATAGCCGGTAGGACCGGAGCTGGTAAAAGTAGCATTGCCAGTTTGATTAACAGGTTCTACGAGGTTACCAGTGGAGAAATATTACTGGATGGCAATAATATATCGCTGATTACTCAGGATTCTCTGAGAAGACAGATTGGCTTCGTCCCTCAGGATCCGTTCCTGTTTTCCGGAACGATAGAAGAGAATATTAAGGATGGAAAACTTGACGCCGGACATGATGAGGTAATTAACGCAGCAAAGATCGCAGGCGCTCATGACATAATATCAAGAATGGAAAAGGGATATGAAACCATGGTAGGTGAACGGGGTGGTAGCCTGAGTCCCGGCCAGCGGCAGCTTGTGTGTTTGGCAAGAGCGATCCTGGCCGATCCTGCCATACTGATACTGGATGAAGCGACCGCGAATATCGACACGAACACGGAAAGAATCATCCAGCAATCATTATATAAAATCGCCAAAGGCAGGACATGTATCATAATTGCCCACAGGCTTTCGACTATTACCAATGTCGACCGTATTATTGTCCTGGACCACGGAAACATTGTGGAAACAGGAAATCACCGTGAATTGATGGCTAAAAAAGGCCTGTATTACAACATGTTCGAGACACTCAGTCGAACAGGCGAGGATGAGGAGTAAGGAGCTTCCTCCTCTATCACCGGGGCATGCTGCCAGAGTGCCATTTCTGTTCGAATTGATACAGGATGAAAGCAGGATTCCTTATTACGATTAATCCCTGGAGAAACAATCCCAGTAGGGCTTAAGATTTTCTTTTACTTGATTCACCATGTTTATGGTATTATTCCGTAAATTTTGTACGCGAGGGAAGGGAATGTCGATTGATGGTTCTTCAACCGACAACTCATAGCCCAACAGACCTTCTATCAATGCCAGCCAGCCGCAGGGGAGTACGTCCAAATTGTAACCGGAAGCTACAAGATCGATCACCCTCCCGCCACAAAGGCTCGATAATTCAGATACCCTCCTGCCTATCATGTAAAGGCCATCAAGTTTCAGCCCAAGGTTTGTCAGTATATCTCCGTAATGAGGATCGGAACCACCATTACGGACGAATATCTGTGGTTTGAATTCGTTCACGACAGGTTCGACAATCTTATCAAACACGTATTCATAGGACTCAAGATCGGAATAGGGAGGCATCGGCAGGTTAATTGTATATCCGCTTCCCAATCCTTTACCGGTTTCATGGGCAAATCCGGTACCGGGGTAAAGAGTGGACGGGTCCTGATGAAAATCGATGAACAGCACTCTATTGCTGCTGTAAAAGTACTCGCAGGTACCGTTACCGGCATGCGCATCCGTATCGATTATACAAATCCTTGAATAGTGATGTTCTTGAAGGAGATACTTGCCACAAAAAGCAACGTCGTTATAAATACAAAATCCTTCTCCGTAATTTGGCTTAGCGTGGTGAAGACCGCCGCCAATAGATATTACCTTCCTGTAATCACCACTTGATACCAGGTCGCAGGCCTGCTTTGCCTGGCCGATTATCAGTCTTGCAGCTTCTTCAAGCCTGCCATGATGTTCCCTGGGCACGTTATCGGCACTGTGAAATCGAGAAAAATCGCGCATTGATTGAAAGGCCGTTTTTTCGGGATTGAAGTAGTTCCGGGTAAAGTCGATGTATTCCTGACTGCAGATTTTCAGCAATTCTTGATCACTTGCCGGTTCCGTTTCCAGAAGATCGTATCTTCCTTCCTCGGGGAAATTCTCACTAAGAAACTTTCTGAATATTTGGTATCGATCCCCGCGAAACGGATGCCCTTCGCCGAAGTCATACTCACTCAACCCATTGCTGAAAATGATAGCTGCGTCTTCTTTCATACTTCACGCTCATAAATGTAATTATTCATGCAGTGGTTATTTTACCCTGTTCTCTGAAGATATTTACTATATTTTTATTACGAACAACTGCATTTCCAATTCCATACTGCCTGTTTAAACGTAGCGGAACACAGCAACAGGTACAGCAGTTGCATATGGCGAAGAAATCGTTCTTGCACTTGATTATCGTGTGTATCAAACCAAGTTCGTGACATTGGCGCAGTATACTTTTCGCTTCTTCAGCATCGAGTTTCCTGTAATCTTCAAATCTTTCGTCAACGAATGCGTTCCTGTGGAAACCTATCATAATCTCCGCGTTGACAGGATTATCACAGTTCTTGAACACTTCGCGGCAGGTGCAGGGTCCGAGATACAACTGTGTTGAAATATCTACTATCTCACAAGCTTCTTCCGTATTCAGCAGATAAGCATTCTCCATTGTTTTCCCGTAAGTATTCGCTACCCATCTTACAATGTTGCCGATTAAAGGTATCCTGGTCCACCTGGCCCAGAACATATAGAAATGGAGAACCTTCTCACGATATCTGCTGTACAGTTTTAACGCGTGATGCATACTACCCGCCTTTATAAAGATTATACAGGAAGAATCGTAATTCTATTAAATATCTTAAGAATCATAAAAAGAAATATGAAATATATTTAATAAAGGTATTGACAAAGTTAATATTAAGGTTTAATATATATTAAAATAATTAATTGTTAAGTAAGAATAGTTAATAATTAGTACCAGGAAGGATAAAAATGACGAAAGATTGGAATGAGCTGACAAAACTGACCCAGGGAGCCGACATTACCATAGAGAGGGTTCGTCTTACTCAGAGTAATATCGTTATCGAGGGAGAATTCGAACTTCCG
>MGML01000016.1:10266-11300 GCA_001796415.1 Chloroflexi bacterium RBG_13_46_14 | reverse complement strand
CCTGGGCGTTCGAGGATGATCCGGTTATCAATTACTTCCTTGCCGGTCATACAGATGATTATCAGGAAAAACTGCGAGATTTATTCCGCTATCAGTGCCTGATGTACGTTGAGATGGATCTTCCTATATTCGGTACGGTGCGGAATTCCCTGATAACCGGAATTGCCTGCTTATCCGTGCCGGAAAAGAAGGATAGACCGGATTCGTTGTTTGAAGCTGATAAAAAATTCGAGACAGCCATAGGCCTGGAATCTTTCAACCGGATAAAAAGATATATGAAAATGAATAAAGAGCATACACCCGAAAGGCCGCATCATTATCTGGCAGCATTAGGCGTTCACCCGGATTTCCAGGGACAGGGGTTTGCCAGAATATTACTGGATAGAATGCATGAGATATCTGAAAATCATGGCATCTCAACGGGTATATATCTTGAGACAGCGAAAATGAAAAATGTCGAGATGTATGAGCATTTCGGCTATAGCCTTTCAGCCATAGAAAAACTCGATGGGATCGTAGACCTGAGGTATATGTTCAGACCGGTCGAGAAAAATGATTGAAGGAGGAAAAGATGGCCACTCAGGAAGAAATTCGGAAAGAAGACAAGAAACTTAAAGATGAGATTGAAAAAAGAAATGGTAAGTCTGTAGAAGAGCTGTATGCGGAAAGAGAAAAGAGGATCATGGACGCCGTCCAGGGCAAAGTCCCGGACAGAGTACCGGTGGTGTTCGGCGGTACGTATTTCGCCATGAAATATGTCGGACTGCCATATTCCACAGCATATTATGATCCCGTCGCCTGGAAGCGGGGATACAAGAGAATGATGGCTGAACTTGAACCGGATTCATATGGCTCGGCGGCTTCGATGCAGTCGGGAAATGCCCTTGAGACACTCGAGACAAGCAATTATCGCTGGCCCGGGTTTAATCTTCCTGAGAACGTAGCCAGCCAGACAACCGAAGAGGAATACATGAAAGCAGACGAGTACGACCTTTTCCTGGCTGATCCTTCCGACTATATACTTCGTGTCTGGC
>MGML01000016.1:0-10006 GCA_001796415.1 Chloroflexi bacterium RBG_13_46_14 | reverse complement strand
TGGGGAACGTACCGATAACCATGCTTCAGCTTGGGTCCACCCAGGTTGTGGAAGAATACTGCAAGAAACTGATCAAAGAGGTAGGGAAAGACGGTGGTTTCATCCTGCGGTGTTCGACCGACTATACCCAGGAAGCCAAACCGGAGAACGTGAAGGCGATGATAGATACTGCCAAGAAATACGGAAAGTACTAGACACTGACGGTGTCTGGAAAAAGAGGGAGTCCCGTGCGGGGCTCCCTTCCTGTTTGGGGTTAAGATTGTAATCAGGTAAGGAAACTCAATATAAACGGGATCACTGCAAGACTGGCTATCGTCGTAACGAATACAACACTGGAAACGAGTTCCGATTCGTTATCGTATTTGGCTGTAATTATCGCGGCGTTAACTGCGGCAGGCATGGCCGAGTTAAGGATAACCACAGCCCGTAAGACTCCAGTAAGGTCGAAAATAGTTACGGCGAGGAAGCCGAAGCCTAATCCTACTCCAATCCTCAGGAACGATGCCAGTATGGTGGTCGGCACGGAGGTTATTCTTATCTTTGAAAGGTTGTTGCCAAGCACCAGCAGGACCAGGGGGACAGCCATCAGTCCGATAATTTCTAAAGGCCTGGTGATTACTTCAGGAACGTTTACCTCCAGCATGTTTAACAATAGTCCCAGGACAGCCGCATATATCGGAGGGATTTTGAATACTTCCTTCAATGCCCCTCTCCAGTCCTTACCCGAAGCTATATAGATCCCTACCGAATATGCAATAACTCCGCTTGGTATCATAAAGAGGGTTGCGGCATACAACCCTTCCTGACCGTATACAAGGTAGATGATAGGGAAGGGGATATTTACCGCGTTCATTATCGATATAGGGAGGTAGAGACCGGAATGTTTCTGTCTGATTATCCTGAATACGATCCAGGCAACGATCATACAGCCGAAGACGATGATTGCAGCAGAGCCCCAGACCTTTACCGCATTCAGCAGGACAATTTTCTTTTCCAGCATGGAAGTCAGGACAAGGGCGGGAAGACCTATATAAATGACGATCTCTGATATTACGGACAGATCCCATTTCTTGATTTTACCGAACAGGAATCCAATGAAAATGATTATAAAAGTCGGCAGAACGACGTTCAACAGGTCTGTCAAATATGATTACTCCCGTTACAATTAAAAGAGTAAATCCTGAGATGTTAAGTGGCGACCCCGGCGGGATTTGAACCCGCGATCTCCACCGTGACAGGGTGGCATGTTAGACCGCTACACCACGGGGCCGTACTGCTGTTTTTAAAGGCGGCAATATTGGGATAATACCTCCGAAATTTTATCAGGACGGAGCACGGATTGTCAAACGATCAATCTGTGGTTCCGTAGCGTCCATAGTCGTCATCCAGTCTGACCACATCATCCAGTTCGGGAGTGGATACTTCCAGGAATGTCGTGTCTTCAATAGCCTGGAACCGGTGCTTTTTCCGGGGCGGCAGTCTGAAGGATATACCGGGCAATGCTTCTGACTGGACCATATTCCCGTTTTCATCCTCGATCTCAAGGAGAGCTTTCCCCTGCTGGATATACAGTGTCTCGTCTTTTTCATTATGATACTGGAGACTGAGACGATGTCCTTTTTTCACGAAGAGAATTTTCCCGGCGTAACACGGAGTAAGAGCAAAAAGCAATTCATAGCCCCAGGGTTTCTCTGTTTTTCTCGGTAGTTCATCCATATGAGATTTCTCTCTTATTCTTTTATACGCCTGCTATTCCCCGTCCGATCCGGAGTAAATCTTCGACTCTTTCCGGGCTTGTACTTTCCGTATAAATACGGAGTAAAGGCTCCGTTCCTGAGAATCTTATTAGAAGCCAACTGTCATCTGTCAGGGTATATTTGTAACCATCGAATGTATCGTACTTCTTTACCTTCATTCCCTGGATTTCACACGGTGGGTTATTGATAACCCGGTCGATTATCCACTGTCGTTCAGATTCAGGGAAATCGATATCGATTCGATCGTAGTAATGAGGACCTACTTTACTGAACAGATAATCGATCAATTGTGAAGGAGTCTTTTCGGTTCTTACCATCAGATCAAGGAAGCACAAAATAGAGAAAATACCATCTCTCTCTGGCATGTGTTTTTCATAACCGAAACTCCCGCTCTCTTCTCCGCCGATGAGTACATTTTCATTCTTATCGAGCATGATTTCGGCGATATATTTAAATCCTACAGGAGTTTCGCGTACTGTTACTCCGTGCATATCACCAAGCGTATATAGCATATTGGTAGCGTTTACCGTTTTAACAATCAGGCCTTTTTCACCCCGTATCTCAAGTAGATAGAGTGCCAGTAACGCAAAAACCTGAACGATAGGAACGTAATTTCCATTTTCATCAACTATACCCATCCGGTCTCCATCACCGTCGGTAGCGACACCCACATCTGCTTTAAGTCTCTTGACCGCTTCCGTGAGTTCGGTAATGTGAGGTGGTATCGGTTCGGGATACAAACCCGGGAAAAGTGGATTTCGCTCGTTGTGAATTTCTGTAATATCAAGAGTCCCTCCTTCGATGAGACTCTTCAGGTAACCTTGAGAAGTACCATACATTGGATCGATGACGATTTTCAGATTACTCCGGCGTAATCCACCAAGGTCGAGTAATGCTTCAACATGTCGACGATAGATTGGGAACATATCAAGATACTCGATAAGCCCTTTCCTGATTGCTTCAGTTAAAGGTATTGATTTCACATCATCGAGAGTATTGATTTGACCGATATACTTTTCAATTTCTTGAGTGACATGACCTGGTGCTCCGGCTCCATCGGACGTCTTAAATTTAATGCCATTCCAGGCAGGAGGGTTATGGCTGGCGGTAATAACGATCGCTCCTCCAGTTTGCTTTGCGATTACCGAATAACTGACTATAGGTGTAGGAATTGGGCTGGGACTCAAATAAACCTTAATGTCATTACCAGCAACAACTTCGGCAGCTGCAGCGGCAAAATCCTCGGAAGCGAAACGAGTATCGTAACCGATAACAAGTCCTTTATCGGTTATACCGGACTCTCTCAAATAATCGGCAACAGCCTGTGCACAGATACGAACGTTATCGTATGTGAAATCACGAGCAATGATAGCTCGCCAGCCATCGGTACCGAATTTTATGGGATTCACAGCCAACCTAACCCCCTGATTTATCTATTTATTATCATTGCTGTCCAAGATAAATTAAAATACCTATTTTGGACGGGTTAATTAAATCTGAATAAGGGCTAGATTCAATCATTTCGTTTTCCACCCCTCCTTTAGGTGACGGGAATAAGGAAGAAGGTTTCATATGCTGTCCAAGATATTATACAGGTTTTTTACGCTTAATTTAAGCGTTTCTTACCTGAAAATTGGTTAGAGGATAGGAGATTACTCTGAATTAATTACATTGTCAAAACTTATTTTGGACAAGTATGATTTATTATATAGTAAATCGCTGCTTTCAGTGATTTCAGACTCGTTCAACTTGAGTATGAGTAAAGAAAGCCCTCTGGGTCTGAAATAATGACTTGCTATCATAAGTCTTCCAGGAGAAAAATCACTGTCTCCTCCCATCATAACTCCGCAGGAACCACCCTGATCAAGCTCAATTGCTCTATATGCTCCGGCATGTATCAAACTCGCAGTAACGGTTTCGAAAGAACCATGTTGCTGTAAGATTATTATTGAATCACCGTCTTCGGAGATTCCGATGGCGTTATGAAAGTAATCGTTCTCTCTTTCATATTCCTCTCTTCTCGCGAAATCAAGAAGGATTCTGGTCACTTCACCGGCAAGCAGGTTGGAAATGCTAACGAACCTGTCACACATTTCCTCGATTTTTGTCCCAGAATAGGGACGAGGTCCCATATTGGAAACAGTACCTCCCGGTATTTTCCAGATATGTCTTAGATCATAGGTGTAAGGGATGATTTTATCGAGTGACGAAGGTTTGCCATCCCACACCAGTTCCTGACCGCTGACTGCCCAGGAAAGGTTGTCGGAATCCGGAATGCCATCCGGGAAGGAAACATGATCAATAAACAACTTTCCATTTTCAGATTTGCATAGACAGCAATACTCTCTTCCCGAGGTAGCGTTTTCTCCATTTAATTCCAGCAGTCCTTTACGGCAATCCCAGCCGACAATACGCAGGTTATTCCCGAGATTGCGAGCTCCGGTCAGTATCCATTTGTCTGACGGTGAAAGTCCGACTCCTTCTAGGTGTTTTTCGTAAGGAAACAGGCATTTTTCGATTTCATAACTTCGGTAGGGAAGTTTCATAGTAGCGGAGTCAAATGCTGGATCCTGAGAAGCCCGTATGTAGTCGCGGCAAAGGCCGTTCGTACCGGTGAGGTGTTCCCATCCGGGTACGCTCAACCAGGAATTACTGATGACCTGTTGCGGGATTTTTGTTACCATCATCTGGCCGATTTCAATGTTCATTTTGTCACTGTATTTCAGGGTACTATACTGGTAAATCCATTTTCAGTATCCATTTAACCAAAATTATTACAATCAGGTTTATAAATATCAGACATGAGCCCAGATAGAAAGCGAGTATCCAGCTGAAAGTCTGCCTGTCAAGAAGCCCGTCTCTTAATCGGAAACCGATCTTTACCGAAGATAGATCTCTTTTAATACGAACTTTTCTGGGAAAGTCAAGGGTTTCTTTTGATTTTTTATCTGCGTATAAGAGTCTCTCCAGTGATTTCAGATTTCGCAGGTATTCGGGTATTCCCAATCTAGTGGCTAAGGCTTTTACTAGATACTCGGTCCCGTCCCGGTAATAAGTGTCTTTAGCAACCGAGACTGCAAGCATAAAGGAAAAAAAGGTACCTACAAATAGAAGACATAACTTGATTATCTCCTGTCCATCCCCGATAGTACCGAAGGATATCCCGATAATCCCGAAGAGCAGACCGCTTATACCAAGTTTATCCAGGACGTATTTATCTCTCTGTCGCCAGTCCTGGCAGGCTTCCCGATATTCTATCTCCAGTAGTTGTCTCTCTTCCTTAGTCGGTATGGTCTGTTCTTGTAGGGATTTATTTACTTGTGGCTTGTATTTTCTAACTATCGGTTTGATGAATAGAATGATTACAATGAAATTAAGAGTACCGAGTATCGATAATAAAATCGCGTATTTTTCCATTGCTCTATTTATCCGGGTATAATATTCTTTTACTTTTTAGCCGAAGGCTTCTTTCTTGAGAATTTCTACTTTATCTGTTTTTTCCCATGGCAGATCGAGATCGTCACGACCGAAGTGGCCGTAGGCGGCGGTCTGTCTGAAAATAGGACGCCGCAGGTCGAAATCACGGATAATCGCTCCCGGTCTGAGGTCGAAGTGCTTCATTACCAGGTCTTCGATCAGGTCTTCGTCAACTTTTGCCGTACCGAAGGTTTCAATTGAAACAGAGAGAGGATGAGCGACGCCGATAACATAGGAAAGCTGGATTTCCATCCGGTCTGCCAGTCCCGCGGCAACACAATTCTTAGCGATGTAACGGGCTGCGTAGGCTGCGGTGCGATCTACCTTCGTTGGGTCCTTGCCAGAGAAAGCTCCGCCGCCATGCCTGGCAATACTACCGTAAGTATCTACGAGAATTTTACGTCCGGTGAAACCGGTGTCCGATACCGGTCCCCCGATGACAAATCTTCCGGTTGCATTGATGTAGTATTTCGTATCGCTGCCCATCAACTCTGCGGGAATGATTGGTCTAATCACTTTCTCGATAATATCTTTTTCCATCCGGGCGCGGTCTATGTCATCATGTTGAGCGGCGATTACCACGCTGGTGACAAGTTGAGCAACACCCTTATTATACTCAACCGTGACCTGGGATTTTCCATCCGGTCGCAGGTAGGGGAGAGTTCCGTCTTTCCTTACTTTGGCCAATTGCTGGCAAAGTTTATGAGCCAGAGATATCGTTAAAGGCATCAGTTCAGAGGTTTCGGTACAGGCGTAGCCGAACATCATACCCTGGTCGCCGGCGCCGATCTTTTCAAGGTCGTCGACTGCTCCACTCTTAGCTTCCTGAGACTGACTGACACCCATGTCAATATCTGTGGATTGCTCTTTGATGCCGTTCAGAACACCGCAGGAAAGATAGTCAAAACCGTATTCCGGGTTTGTGTACCCGATATCGCGGACTACTTCTCTGACGATACTCTGCACATCGATGTAGCATCTTGTAGTGATTTCACCGAGTACAATAACCAGTCCGGTAGTTGTTGCCGTTTCACAGGCAACCCTACCCATCGGGTCTTTATTCATGATTGCATCCAGAATCGCATCCGATATCTGGTCGCATACTTTATCCGGATGTCCCTCGGTAACGGATTCCGAGGTTAACAGATATTTAGGTGAACTGCTGAATCTATTCGTCATATTTCCCCCTTCTATGTTCCTTCCTGCCAGCTTACCAGGTATTTAGCCTGTTCCGGCGTAAGAGTATCTATCGCGATACCCATTGAATCCAGTTTTAACCGGGCAACCTCTTTATCGATCTCTTCGGGTACGGAGTGAATATTCAGTTCTAGCTTGCCCTGATTCTTAACCAGGTATTCAAGGCAAAAGGCCTGGTTGGCAAAACTCATATCCATCACGCTAGCCGGGTGGCCTTCCGCGGCCACCAGGTTGATAAGTCTGCCTTCTCCTAACAGGTAGATAAATTTTCCATCTTTCGTTCTGTATTCATCCACAAACGAACGTATCTCTCGTTTCCTATCGGACATCTCCTCAAGCGCGGGGATATTAATTTCAACATTGAAATGTCCGCTGTTGGCGAGGATGACTCCACTCTTCATAACCTTGAGGTGTGCCTTATCGATGACATGTTTATCACCTGTCATTGTAACGATGATGTCGGCTATTTTAGCGGCTTCTATCAGCGGCATAACCTGGAAGCCGTCCATCGCCGCTTCCAATGCCCGAACCGGCTCAACCTCGATTACTATTACGTGTGAACCAAGCCCTTTCGCTCTCATTGCCAGTCCGCGTCCGCACCAGCCGTAACCGCATACGACAACATTCTTGCCTGCCCAGAGAACATTGGTTGCACGGGTAATTCCATCGACCGTACTCTGTCCGGTGCCATAGCGATTATCGAAGAGGTGCTTGGTCTGGGCGTCATTTACCGCGATTATTGGATATTTCAGCTTTCCCTCGTTTGCCAGGCTGTGAAGCCTGATAACGCCGGTGGTAGTTTCTTCGGTACCACCGATTACGTCTTTAATCAGATCGCTTCTCTTTGTATGAAGCATGGTGACAAGGTCGGCTCCATCATCGACAGTCAGGTGAGGTTTATGGTCGAGGGCTGTGGTAATATGATGGTAATAGGTTACGTCATCTTCTCCCTTGATAGCGTTCGTGGGAATTCCATATTCCACCAGTGCGGCGGCTACGTCATCTTGGGTGCTGAGAGGATTGGAAGCGCAGAGTATCACTTCCGCTCCGCCTGCCTGTAATGCCAGTCCCAGATTCGCCGTCTCAGTGGTGATATGAAGACAACCGGAAATACGGATACCTTTGAGTGGTTTTTCTTTCTCGAACCTTTCCCTGATCGTCTTAACGACCGGCATTTCACGCGCGGCCCACTCGATCCGCTGCCTCCCGGCTGATGCCAGGGAAAGGTCTTTCACATCATATTTTTCAGTTGAGGTCATTACAAACTCCTTATTTGAACAATGTTTTTACGATGTGTTTATCGATATACTGTCAGGGTTCGCTCCGGGGCGAACTCTCCTTGTTTTTACTTCCCTTCGGTCTTCCGCCCTTGTGAAGACGCGGATTCTCCGCGGGACATTTTTCCAGCGGGATCGGGCAATCAAGGCAGGTATCCCTGCCGTATTCCTTGCACCCGTTAAGCCACGGAACATCGCCATTGAAATGGCCGTGCAGAGGATGTTTTACGGATTCTTCTTTTAAAGGTCTTCCTGTTTTACTCATGTTAAATGTTAATCGTTAATTTTTTATAAATAGTTCACCCGAGTCAGTATTTTATCATGGGTGAGGAACAGAAATTCGGCTGAATAAATATATTACTAAAATTTCTCTCTATAATACCATATATTCGGTTTTGTGTACTGCTGGTTTTATTCTAAACCGTAAACCTGAGGAGGTGTAAACCTGTTAACATGGTAATCCTCCTATTCAGTTTTTCAGGTGTATTTCAAATTCTATTTCATCCCTGATAGGGATTCCATTATTTCCGGTAAGAGGGATTTCCGGTTTTATCTTTCGGGCGTCTTCCATCGAATTTAGATATATCGTGGCGATAGTAAATCCGTATCTCTGGTAAAAGCGTATGGCATGTGTGTTATCGTTGGTGGTAACCACAAGTAATCGCCTGCAGCCGGCTTGAATCGCGGCGTCTTTCACTGTGTTTATCAGGGCAGTACCGGTTCCCTTAACATCGGCGAAACTGTTCACCGAGGTTATCTCGCACTCGTTGCCAAGTATTTCATAGGTAATAAGGCCGATTGGTTTATCATCTTTGATATCGATAAATCCCGGATTTTCATCGGCGAAAAAAAGTCTGCCGCGGGTTACAAACCTGGTGGAGCCCCAGTATTCCTCAAGAAAAGAGGCGATCCAGTCCTTGTCGGTTTCTGTAACCGGTCTGATTATAAATGATTTATCTGCCATTCTGGTATGAAGTATACCATAGATAAGTGATACTGCCACACGATACAGACAATGTGACTAAATATAGGACTCCGCAAGCTCGAAGTACTTACTCGCGGTTTCGGTGATCTTCACAGCCTGCTCTTCTGAGACATCAGGCATATTAAGCTTCATGCTTTCTATCCTGCCGCGATAATAGGCGCGATAGCACTTGTAAAAATTCAGCATCTGAAGCAGATCATCGTCTCCCGTTATGGTCAGGTACGCATCGACGAAATCACGGGAAAGGTCGGTTCTGCCGTACCAGTCAAGGTCCATTGCCAGGAAAGCGACTTCCGATGCGACGTCACTGTATCTAAGGCTGTCGTTGAATTCAATGCAGTCGAAAATATATACATCATCCGCAACACAGATATGTTTTACGCGTAAATCCCCATGACAGTCCCTTATTTTATTGTCGGCGATTCTTTCATAGAAAAGTTCGGTATTGTTTTCAATGAATCCATTGGTATAGTCTTTAATGGCACGGTACCTTTTCTGAGAGATCGTTTTACTGATGAACCTGATTGAGTCGATGAAATTCTCTTCTGTCCCGGTGAGTATGAATTCGATATCACCGTAATCGCTTATCGTTTCCGATGTCGCTGCTTTTTCGTGAAATTCGGCCAGTTTTCGAGCGATATCGTGCATTACGTTGCTTGTGATGCCATTTTTATTCAGGAGAGTACTCAGCATTGACTCTACCGGCATTTGTTTCATCTTTACGGCGTACTCGAGCGCTTTACCCTTACCTTCTACCATAAGCCCGTCTTTACCTTCAGTTATCGGTACGGTGTCAAGGTAGATATCAGGGCACAGACGGCGGTTCAACGAAACTTCCCGGTTACAGTAAAACCGGCGTTTAGCGAGCGTAGTATAGTCCAGGTATCCGGGATCGACCGGTTTTTTTATCTTATAGGCAAAATCACCGGTGAGAAAAACATAGGATGTCGAGGTTTGTACCGGTTTAATATCTGATGGTGGTCCGGGATAACAATCGGGATTTTGTAACGCTTGTGCCAAATCGGGAGGTTCAGACATAAATAAAATACATTACCCTCATTCGCGAATTATCCTATAGTTATTATAACAGCTTTTCCCCGGCTAATGAACAATATCATTAGCTGCGATAATAAGCGGTGTTATACAGGGGATAATTGGAGATAGTGGAAAACGAATCAGGCCGGGATTTCGCCAGCCTTTCTCTTTGCTTCCAGTCTCTTCTTTTTTGCTTTCTGTTTTTTTAGTGCTACTTTCTTTGTTTTGTTCATTTCTCCTATAAACCATTCTTTATTAATTTTCATTGATACTTAGCC
>MGML01000015.1:5561-5674 GCA_001796415.1 Chloroflexi bacterium RBG_13_46_14 | reverse complement strand
AAATGCCTTCGTCTAGATAATCTCAGATGTTTGCTTCGCTATGCTGACAAATTCGCCCGGTTTTAAAGAAGCACCGCCGACGAGGGCGCCGTCGATATCAGACTGACTGAGAA
>MGML01000015.1:3837-5459 GCA_001796415.1 Chloroflexi bacterium RBG_13_46_14 | reverse complement strand
CAATCGTATCATTAGCCTGTGGACCAATCGCCGCTTTTCCCGTGCCGATAGCCCATACCGGCTCATAAGCGATTACGAAACTGCCAGGATAGTTGATCCCGGCAAGTGATTCTTTAAGCTGTCCGGTCACGACCACCTCGGTCTTTCCGGCTTCATTCTCTTCAAGACTCTCACCAACACAGAGAATAGGTTTCAGTCCAGCGGCAATGGCAGCCTGAATCTTCTTATTCACCACCTCATTCGTATCGCCAAAGTACTGCCGCCTTTCAGAATGGCCGATTATCACGTATTCGCAGATTCCCGCTAACATGAGTGGTGAAATCTCACCGGTATAGGCGCCTTTTTCGATGTAATGAAGATTCTGGGCGCCCAGTTTAACCGAACTACCTTTCAATACCTCACGCACAGAAATCAACGAGATGAACGGAGGACAGACCAGTTTCTCTATGCTATCGATAGCATCCAGGCCTGGAAGCATTTCTTTTACCAGCCCGACCGCTTCATCCACGGTCGTATTCATTTTCCAGTTTCCGGCTATCAAAGGTATACGCATTTATATCTCCATAGTTATTAGAATTTTTCGTAATTGAGTGCTTGTTATGCCCCGAATTTCTTGAGTTTGAGGGCATTAGCCATTGCGAGGGGCATTATGTCAACTGAGGATATCCTGCCGAGTCCACCCCGGATACAGGACGATTCAGAGAAATTATCCGCATCATCAGCACGGCAGAATTTCGAACTGAGAAGAACCGGTACCGGGTGCCAGCTGTGCCCCTTAAGTATCGCAGGAGTAGAATGGTCACCGGTTACCACCAGAACATCGGGATTAAGAGTTAACAGAGCAGGCAGGGCTTGATCGACTTCTTCTATAGCTTTCACCTTTCGATCGAAGTCGCCGTCCTCACCGGCCGCGTCGGTAGGTTTGTAGTGCAGGAAAAAGAAATCATATTTATCGTAATGCTCTTTAACCGTGGTAAAAACATCACTAATACCAGGTCCGGTATCCAGTGTATCCATACCCACAAGCCGAGCCAGGCCTCGATACATCGGGTATCCGGCAACCGCCGCCGGATTGAGCTTGTAAATATCTTTCATCGACGGGAATCCGGGCTCTCCGGAAAATCCTCGTAATAAAACCATATTTGCCGGATGCTGTTCAGCCAGAAGTTCTCTTACCGCAGAGACAAATCTATTGGCAATATTCGCCAGCTTCATCGATTCAGTATTTTCAGCGATAATATCCAGTGGAGGTATTCCGACTTGCTGGGGATCCGAGTCACTAACCTCCGGAGATAGGCCTTCTCCTCTGAATACCGCGACAAACCGGTGTCCCCTTACCGGTCGCACTATTACCTCTATACCATCTATTTTCTGTCCATCCAGGATCTGGCATAATTCGGCGCATTTTTCATCGGAAATTCTTCCTGCCCTGCGGTCGGTTACCAGTCCGTTGCCGTCCACCGTACAGAAATTCCCCCGCGCTGCCACATCACCCGGCTGAACGACAAAATCAATGCCGGTCGCTTCAAGCACTCCCCTGCCTATTTCATATCTAACCGGATCATATCCGAAGAGAGCCAGGTGACCGGGAGCGCTACCCGGCGTTATTCCAGGCGCGACAG
>MGML01000015.1:2654-3671 GCA_001796415.1 Chloroflexi bacterium RBG_13_46_14 | reverse complement strand
TAACAACAGGGCCATCGCGTGAGTCCCGGCAGCGAAATCCGGTATCTCGTTTATACCCATCGGTCCATTCCAGAATACTGTTCCGGCACGCCGTAGTTCATCTGAAAAAAGTTTTATCGTCCGATGACCGATGTCAACTATTCTCTTGTCCGGAGATATTCTATCAATCGGTACAATCTCCCTGGCTGTTCCAGGTTTAATTTCTTCGGCTACCATTACGTCGTTCGGCAGCAGCAGACGGACGCCGGCTTTCTCAGCCTGTTCTATTAGTTTACGGGCTGTTTCTATCCTGTCTTCTTCCACCAGCGACAGACCGACTTCGTATGATTTTGCCTTAAGAAAGGTTGCCGCCATACCTCCACCAACAAGAACAAAATCCACTTTATTCATGAGATTTTCAAGCATGGCGACTTTATCACTTACCTTGGCCCCTCCTACAAGTCCGCCAAATGGCTGAACCGGATTTTCCAGGATACCGCCGAGGTACTCAAGTTCCTTTTCCATCAACAGGCCAGCAACGGCAGGAAGGAATTTTGTTACGCCGTCGGTAGAAGCATGGGCACGATGAGCAGTCCCGAAGGCATCATCGACATAGATATCCGCCAGTTTTGCCAGCGCGGCGGCGAAATTAGGATCATTCTCCTCTTCTCCGGCGTGAAACCGGAGGTTTTCCAGAAGCAGCAGTTCGCCGTCATCTAAACCGTCCGCCTCGATCTCGGCTTCCGGACCTATGCAATCGTTCGTTGTAAGTACCGGTCTTCCAATAAGCATAGAGAGACGTCCGGCAACTACCCTCAATCTTAGATTCTCAACAACCTTCCCGTCAGGTCGTCCCAGATGTGAACACAAGATGATTTTCGCCTTGTTTTCAATGAGATAATCGATCGTGGGAAGAGCCGCCCGGATACGGCTGTCATCGGTAATCTCTCCGGTCTTTTCATCAAGGTTTACGTTAAAATCTACCCTGACAAGGACTTTCTTACCCGAGACATCGATATCCCTGACAGTCTGCTTATT
>MGML01000015.1:1031-2226 GCA_001796415.1 Chloroflexi bacterium RBG_13_46_14 | reverse complement strand
ATGAGTCTTGCCATCGTCGCCCACGATACCTCCACGGTCTATAGCGAACACCACAGGCAGGTCCTGGAGACATACATCATGTATTATCTGGTCGAATGCACGCTGTAAAAAGGTGGAATATATTGCGACTACGGGAGTATAGTTCTGAGTAGCCAGTCCGGCAGCAAATGTCACCGCGTGCTGCTCGCAGATACCCACATCAAACACTCTTTCCGGAAATTCAGCCTGTACGATATGAAGGCAGTTCCCCTCTGGCATAGCCGGGGTAATAACCACCAGCCGGGGGTCTTCCCTGGCAACATCCAGTATCGTCCGGGCGAACATCTCGCTGTATGAAGGAGTATTACAAACAATACCATTCCGACCTGCCACTCCATGGAAATAAACAGCATCACCTTCTGCAGGTTGATACCCCTTGCCCTTGGTAGTGAGAACATGCACCAGGGCAGGTTTTTTCCTGAAATCCCTGGCCTGTGCGAATGCTTCTTCTAACCTCCGAATGTCATGCCCGTCAACAGGCCCCATATAGGTAAATCCAAGCTCCTCCCAGAGTGTAGTAGGCATAACCAAACCCTTAACACCACTCTCCACCTGCTCGCTGGCACTTTTCAGCTTATTGCTGAACGGAAGATGCCTGAGGATTCGCCAGCTTTTTTCTTTCGCTTCATGAAAACGGTGATCGAAGCGTACTCTTCCCATTAAATTGGAGAGAGCTCCAACAGTCGGAGCGATAGACATGCCGTTGTCGTTCAGTATCACGGTGATATTGGAACCGAGATGTCCGGCCTGGTTTAACGCCTCAAGCGCCATTCCGCCGGTAATAGCGCCGTCACCGATAACGGCAATCACTCTATAATCGTCACCCGAGAGATCACGGGCAACGGCCATTCCCAGAGCGGCAGATACTGAAGTGCTGGCATGACCGGCTCCAAACGCATCGTATTCACTTTCTTCACGGCTGGTGAATCCGGATAAGCCTTCGTACTGGCGTAATGTATTAAAACGATCTCTTCTTCCGGTAAGTAATTTATGAGTATACGCCTGGTGTCCAACATCCCAAATTATTTTATCGCGTGGAGTATCGAAAACCCTGTGGAGAGCCAGGGTTATTTCGACAGCACCGAGATTTGAAGCAAGGTGACCCCCAGTCACGGAAACGGTAGAAACAAGCTCATCCCTGATCTCAGCGGCCAGT
>MGML01000015.1:576-736 GCA_001796415.1 Chloroflexi bacterium RBG_13_46_14 | reverse complement strand
ATAGGTAGAGAATGACCCGTTAAGTTTTCAGCCCCGGCAAGTCTGCCAGGGCTGAAACCACACTCCTTACCGGGTGAGTTCTATTCCTACTCGATCTCTGACCTCCTGCGGAGTGGCTATTTCTCTTCCCAGGGCTTTGGCCAGATTCACAACCATTGCG
>MGML01000015.1:0-526 GCA_001796415.1 Chloroflexi bacterium RBG_13_46_14 | reverse complement strand
GAACTGGTCCTCTATACCGACCCTAATCATCTCTGCTCCGCCAAGCAGTGCCATCGCAGACATCGTAAGCCAGTTGCGCCCTGCCGGTGCGATTCCAAGGAACGTGTCCTCCCCCAGAGCCTGCCTGGCCAGGCCGAGGCTGGTAATAATCTCCAGCTGGGTCCAGGGATCTCCTGCGAAAGCCCGGTCGTCACTGTGTTTGCCTTCCTGAATCACCGCCCAGAACTGCGCCTTGAGTAGCCCAGTGTCGATAAGATGCTGTTTCACCCTGGGTATGGCGAAGCATTCTATTTCAACTAAGGGCTTAACACCATTCGCCTCCATCCACTTGACGCCTTCCTGTATGCTTTCTACATCAAAAATGGCGTGTCCAACGTCGTAGTTTCCCTCGGTCATTATCAGCGCGGACTGAACGTACCAGTTCCCTAAACCCTTGGCTTTTCCAGCCTCGAGCAGGAGTTTCGTCTGACTGATAAAATCGGCCTGGGCACCCTTATCAGGTTTTCCCCACCAGGTATGATGAGCA
>MGML01000014.1:660-7604 GCA_001796415.1 Chloroflexi bacterium RBG_13_46_14 | reverse complement strand
TCACCATCCGTATTTTTATTGATTTGTTAACTGGTTTGGGATGATATTAACGGGTGCGGCTGTTGTGCAAAGTGCCGCTCATTATGGGCTCATCGATATAAACATCACCGTTCCTGATCTTCAGGTTGTAGCCGCAATCAGGGTTGGTACAAACCCACGCTTTGTAGTAAATATTCGCCCCCTGGCTGCCAAAATCAGACAGGGGTACCAGATCTCCGGACTTACATCTCTGACACTTTGGAAAACTTCCTTGTTCCACGGGGGTCCTCCTCCCAACCTAAAATTTATTCTTACTTTAATTTTGCCTTAGTATACACTAAACGATTATCGTTTTCAATATTTTATTCGAGCCTGATTGAACCTAAGCGAGAGTAAAGGGCACCCTGCCTGGCCAACTGGCTTTCCATCAGGTTCACTGAATCCACTCTTACAATAATGCCTGCAAAAGGTGTTCCTGTTACCAGAGTTCCCAGTATTTTCCTCTCATCCGGTGTGGCATGATTGCTAACTCGTGCCAGTGTCAGGTGAGGACTGAACTTACGTTTTTCACGAGGAAATCCCTGCTTCTCCATTTCAACCTCGATATTACGCTGAAGCTGCACTAATCGATCCATATTTCCGGATAGTCCTGCCCAGACGACCTGCGTTCTGGCAGGATTGGGGAAAACTCCCAGTCCCGCCAGTTGAATCTGAAATGAAGGTATTCCGACGACTCCGCTTTTTATAACATCGATAATTTCAGTTACCCTGTCTGAGGCAACATCGCCCAGGAATTGTAGCGTCAGGTGAATACTCTCGGGATTCACCCACTTTGCCGGAGCTGCGTTTTGAGACTTCAGGATTGACTCTATTGCTTCAAGTTCCTTTTTAATTTCAGCGGAGAGTTCGATGGCAATAAAAGTACGTATTGTATTTATATGCATTTTACTCGTGTCATTGCGAATCCCCCCAAAGGTGGGTGTTGTAATCTCAATATATTTTCAATATAGCACCATCGGGAATCATGACGCTTCTCAAATCCCCAGGAGTTTCCTGGCATTGTTCTCCAGGATCATCCTCCTAATGTTCTCCGGCAGGTCCAGTGAATCGATCTCTCTCAGCAGTCTGCCAGGTTTGAGCAAAGGATAATCAGTACCGAAAAGGATCTTATCAGGCCCAACGAGATCAATGACTCTCTTGTATATCTCAGGTGAGTACAGGAATGGTGAAGCGGCGGTATCGAAATACACATTTCCTATCGTCTTTTTCACTTCAGGCATCAGAGCATAGAAAGGAAGTCCTCCACCCCAGTGGGCGCAAACCATTTTCAGGTCAGGATAATGAATGATAAACGGATAAAGAATATCCGGAGTTACGCTCCCTTTACCCTGGTATTGATGCCCTACCGGTTCCGACGCATGGGTCAGGAAAATCAGGTTGTTCTCGATCAACATTTCGATCAGTGGATTAAAAAGATAGGAGTCTTCCATTTCAAGCAACTGTATATCGGGACGCATCTCACCGATCCCTCTCAACCTGCCCTTGACACACCGTTCAATTTCCAGCAAGGCTAAGTTACCTGCTAGAGGTTGTACTGCTCCAAACCCGATCAGCCTTTTCGGGAATCGCGAAACCGATTCCATGATATAATCATTGGTCTCTACGCAGAGTTCATGGGTAGTCCACCCAATGTTAAGGATTACTGAGATATCGATTCCTTCACTGTCCATACTCTCAATAAGCTCCTCGGCAGTAACGAGTTTGGCCTTTTCATTCGAGTACAGTCCGGCAAAACAGGGGTCGGTATCGATGTATTTAACCCTGTTCTCTTTAATCCGGGGAGAAAATATGTGAGTATGAAAGTCTATAATCACCGCCATATTATAATGGAAGCGATAATTACTCTTCAATCGTTTTTATATTAAGGCGTATCGGTGAGAAAACGGAAGCTCTGCAGAGATTTTCAATGAAAAGCATATAAGGAACAGTCATGACAGTCAATAATATACTCTAGCCGGAGATTCAATGAGTTGCGGGAGAAGGCAGGCTGGGTTATTATAGTAATAGTTAGCAATCTAACGGTTAGAGTGCTAATCAAAATTGATCCGATATCGGATTAATTTTAATTTTTTTAATCTCAGGAAGGAGGGAAAGAATGGCGGCTAAATCGGTAAAACTTGAACCTATGGCTGACAGAATGGTAGTCAAACCCATCGAGAGAGAAGAAATAACCAAGGGAGGAATCGTTCTGCCAGACACAGCAAAAGAGAAACCCCAGGAAGGGGAAGTACTGGCTGTGGGTCCGGGGAGAATGTCCGATGATGGAGTTCGGATACCCATGGACATCAAAAAAGGTGACGTAGTGCTTTACTCCAAGTACGGAGGGACCGAAGTCAAAGTCGAGGATGAGGAATTCATCATCCTACGCGAGAGTGATATTCTCGCTAAAAAACCGAAAAAATAACTCAGGAATTGTGAGGAGGATGAAATATGGCTAAACAGATTGTTTTTAATGAAGAAGTTCGACACGCCCTCAAGAAAGGGATAGACACACTCGCTGACGTGGTAAAAGTTACCCTGGGACCCAAGGGACGCCCGGTAGCTCTCGACAAGAGGTGGGGGGCACCGTCGGTAATTGATGACGGCGTAACTATCGCCAAGGAAATCGAACTTCCCGACCCATTCGAAAATATGGGTGTGCAGCTGGTAAAAGAAGCTGCCAGCAAGACTAATGACGCCTGTGGTGACGGTACTACCACATCGACGATACTGGCTCATGCCATCATTACCTATGGCTTCAAGAATGTTGCAGCCGGCGCTGAACCGCTGGCTCTGAAGAGGGGTATCGAGAAGGCGACCGAGGCAATTATCGAAGAACTTAAGAAAGTATCCACCGAAGTGAAGGGCAAGGAACAGATTGCGCAGGTTGCGAATATAGTCGCTAAAGACCAGAAAATTGGCAACCTCATTGCCGAAGTGATGGAAAAAGTAGGCAAAGACGGTGTTATCACCGTTGAAGAGTCCAAGGGACTCGAATACGAAACCGAATTTGTAGAGGGTATGCAGTTTGACAGGGGCTATATAAGCGCCTATTTCATTACCAATACCGAGAAAATGGTTTGCGAACTCGACGATCCCTATATACTTTTGACCGACAAGAAAATCTCCGCTATCTCTGATCTGCTTCCCGCGCTGGAAAAGATTTTACAGGTATCCAAGAACTTGCTCATTGTTGCCGAAGATATTGATGGCGAAGCTCTTGCCACTCTGGTAGTCAACAAACTTCGTGGCATCCTGAATGTTATGGCGGTTAAAGCCCCCGGATTTGGTGATCGCCGCAAAGCTATGCTTGAAGATATGGCCATCCTGACAGGTGGTACCGTAATATCCGAGGATATCGGCCGTAAGCTTGATTCCGTTACTGTCGAGGATTTGGGCCGCGCTCGCCGCGTAACCTCCGACAAGGATAATACCACCATTGTCGAAGGTAAAGGCGAGGAGGCCGCTATCACGGCCAGGATCAAACAGATAAAAGCCCAGATAGAAGAGACCACTTCCGATTTCGATCGTGAAAAACTCCAGGAGAGACAGGCCAAGCTGGTCGGTGGTGTCGCCGTAATTAAAGTCGGCGCTGCTACCGAGACCGAACTCAAGGAAAGAAAACATCGTGTTGAAGATGCACTCTCGGCAACGCGCGCCGCTGTAGAAGAAGGGATCCTTCCCGGTGGCGGAGTCGCCCTTCTCAATGCTCTTCCTGCTCTCGACAAACTGAAGGTCAGTGATGACGAAGCAGTTGGTGTTGCTACGGTAAAGAAAGCCGTCGAAGAACCTATCCGCTGGATTGCCGAAAACGCCGGTAAAGACGGCTCGGTTATAATCGATGCAGTCAAGAAGAGTAAACCGGGCGTAGGTTATGACGCTGTAGCAGATGAGTTCGGCAACATGGTTGAAAAGGGTATTATCGACCCGACCAAGGTTGTCAGGTCAGCCCTTCAGAATGCAGCTAGTATTGCTGCGATGGTCCTTATCACCGAAGCTCTGGTAACCGATATACCTGAGAAGAACACAGCCTCGGCAATGGGTGCAGGCGGTATGGGTGATATGGGCGGAATGATGTAATAATACATCACTCCTGTCACTATTAGTTTAAAAATTGCGAAAAGCCCCGAGACTCTCGGGGCTTTTCTGCTTTGTACGGACGGTCAACCCAGGTGCTATAAGAGAGCCAGCCGGAAAGCGCTTTACCTGGCAACCGAGTTTCTCGAAAAACGGATGAACATCAGGCTGGATATGTCACGGGATATCCGGTACCGGTATATGTCCAGGAATACTGAGTGCATTTTTGATGAATGTGAGTATTTCGGGAACAAATAATCGGTTGGCTTTTTAAAACTGAAGCAATGACTCCAGTGTCTTCTCATCCTCTATGGGCCCTACCACGACCAGGCGGAGGTCTTCTTGGAGGATCATTTTGCTGGCAGTTTCCTGAAGCTGTACAACAGTAACCGAATCGATTTTGGATACCACCTCTTCTAAAGTGAGTATATTGCCGGTCATGATTTCCTGGCCGCCCGTCCATCCGACAACGCTACGGGTATCTTCCATTCTCAGGAGGAGCCTGCCCTTGGCGAATTCCTTCGCTTTTATCAGTTCTTCTTCCGGAATTGTTTCTTTCAATAAAGATAATTCCCTGACTATTGCTTCCACAGCTATGGCCAGGTTACGCGGTTCGACACCTGCTGCAATTGTCATTGCTCCGGTATCCTGCAGATGGTCGATAAAGCTGTAGATGCTGTATGCCAGGCCTAGTCGATCACGGATTTCCGTGAACAGCCTGCTGCTCATTCCTTCTCCAAGGATAATATTTAGCATATCCTGGATAAACCTCTCGGGGTGGAGAATAGACAGTCCGGGGAGTGCCAGGCAGAGATGTGCCTGTTCTGTATCTCGTTTTTCAATGTGTATTCGAGGATTTGGTTTTACACTGAAAGGAATGTATCCTGGCTTTTCTTTCTTCCCGATCCAGCCGGAAGTCATTTTATTAACTGCATCTACCGCTTCTTCATGCTGTACATTTCCGGCAATAGCCACGACTGTATTATCCGGCAGGTACGTCGATTCCATATAATCAAGCATCATCTCTCGGTTTATCTTTGTCATTGTGTCCCTGCTGCCGGCAATATCACGTCCCAGGGGGTGATCAGGCCATAATATCTCGTCGGCGAGAAGATGAACCTGTTGCGCAGGAATATCTTTCGTCATATTTATCTCTTCGATAATTACGCTGCGTTCCCGTTCCAGTTCCTGAGGATCGAACAAAGAGTTAAGAAGCATATCATTCAATACTTCGAGAGCCAGCAAGAAATTCGGACGGGCAACTCTCGCCCAGTAGACGGTGGATTCCTTATCGGTCCCTCCGTTCAGTCCTCCTCCGACTCCTTCTATAGCTGCCGAAATATCCTTTGACGTAGGCCTCCTGGTATTGCCTTTGAAAAGCAGGTGCTCAATGAAATGAGAGACACCGGCTTGTTCTTCCGTCTCATACCTTGAACCTGTACCGACGAGGTAGGAGACTGATACGGAATGTGTATGCGGCATTGTTGTGGAAACCACACGCAGCCCGTTATCGAGTACGGTTTTGTGATGCAAGTTGATATCCTTCTTCAGTATTACACTCTATTCTAAACGGATAACCGGTAGCGGTCAATTTAATCGACTCAAGTCCTCAAATCGTCCCGGCACAAGGAATTCTATTGACGAATATTGGTGTATCATATAAAGTTATAATGTTCGTCATGCCGAAGTGGCGGAATGGCAGACGCGCTACGTTCAGGGCGTAGTGTCCATAAGGACGTGAGAGTTCAAATCTCTCCTTCGGCACCATGAACAGCAGAAAGGTGCGCTTGTAGCTCAGCTGGATAGAGCGCAGCCCTGCGGAGGCTGAGGTCGTGGGTTCGAACCCCGCCAAGCGCGCCATAAATGGGCGGTTAGCTCAGTTGGTTAGAGCACCTGCTTTACACGC
This sequence comes from Chloroflexi bacterium RBG_13_46_14, assembly GCA_001796415.1. Next base: position 1,603 of record MGML01000014.1, on the reverse strand, counting down.
AGGGGGTCAGAGGTTCAAGTCCTCTACTGCCCACCACAGCCTCAATTTTAGACCTCGATCCCCCAAATTTCGAAAAAAAGGGCACCTGCTTGGACGAAAAAGCCCCAAAACGTCCTAGCCAGGAATCCCCCCAGGATATAGGCTATCAGTGCGAGGAGTTTAACGGTATGAATGTCTCGGACGCACTGACGGCCTACCGGACCTATGCCAGGGCAGAGGGTAAGAGCCCGAAAACAGTAAGCTGGGTCGTATCCAGCGTCGGGTACTTCTCTGATTTCCTCGGCCCGGATAAAGCCCAGGATATTGCCGTCATCAAGGCCAATGACCTGCGCCGGTTTATCATCGCCCTCAACGAAAAGCCCAAATTCAGCAATCACCCTTATAACAAGTCCCAGAAACAGAAGCTGTCACCGTCGGCCATCGATAACTACTGCCGGGGTGTGAAGTCATTCTTCAGCTTCCTGAAGCGTGAAGGCTTTATCAAAACCAACCCTCTGCAGAATATAAAGCTGCCAAAGCTGCCCGAGGTTATCATCCCGACTCTCACGCAAAAAGAGGCTGAGAAGCTGCTGGCACAGCCGGATAAAAAGAGCGATGAAGGCTACCGTGACTACCCTTGATCCGCCATCAAAAAGAGTTAAGAAGGCGAATTGGAGTTAAGTTTGAAGCTAAGTTACAATAAAAGGAAGCCAAGAGAAAGACATCAAAGAGGTGAAAAAAGATGCGGCAAGGAGTGCTTCCTTTTAATTATGAACCCGAGCCTACCGAATCAGGGATGACGGCTCTGGCAGGTTTACCGGCATATCTGGAGCTGGCGATAGTTTCAGGGTTAACCGACTCAATCCAGCGCCATCTGGGCAGGTTAGGTCTCAAGACACAAGGCTGGACGGATACCCAGATCATACTGAGTCTGGTGTTACTTAATCTGGCGGGAGGAGATTCA
>MGML01000014.1:0-458 GCA_001796415.1 Chloroflexi bacterium RBG_13_46_14 | reverse complement strand
TAAAAAGAGCCCTGACTACCGTTATCTGGCGATTCGGGAATTGCTCACTCAGAGAGAACTGCCGGGTATGGAGGTACAGTTACCCTTCCCAACACTGAACCGGGGAGAGAAACAGTATAAGCTCTTTGGTCTGGTGACAAATCGGGACATAGCCGGAGATCAGATCATCTGGTGGTCTCGAGAGCGTTGTGGCAAGGGAGAAGAGATGCACGCCATTATGAAGCATGACCTGGCCGGAGGTCGTCTGCCTTCGGCCCAGTTCGGCGCCAATGCAGCCTGGTGGCAAATCATGATATTGGCATTTAACCTGAACTCATTGATGAAGCATCTGGCCTTGCCCGAGGGCTGGGAAACCAAAAGGCTCAAGGCCGTCCGCTTTGGCTTGATCAACCTGGCAGGACGGGTGGTAGATCATTCCCGGCAACTCTATATCCGTTTGAATAGCAGTCATCCTGCCT
>MGML01000013.1:11308-12684 GCA_001796415.1 Chloroflexi bacterium RBG_13_46_14 | reverse complement strand
CGCCATCGCACAGTTCGCACTTGATAACCTTCTTTCTACTGGTATCGTATCGTATCGCGCCAAAAGGACATCCGGTCATACACATCCGGCAGCCTATGCACCTGTTGTAATTAATAACCATGGCGCCAGTTTCTGTGTTCCTGGTGATAGCGTTTACCGGGCAGAAATGCATGCAGTACGGTACATCGCACTGCTGACATGTCAGCGCTTCAAAGATAAGTTCATCTTCCTCATCGATATCAGTAATAGCGTGACCTTCATGCCTGGCTACCTGTAACCGTGCTTTTGTCAGGCTTGTAGCCCCGTTATTATATGTCGAACATGTTGTCATGCAGCGCATGCATCCCGTGCATATAAACGGATCGAATACGAGTGCTTTTTCTTCCATAACTTAAGAAACCTTTCTCATCCGCACTTTATTTTCACTTTATTATATAACTTTGAGCGAGAATTGAAAAATTAAACTGCTTAAAAAACCGAAAGAAATAAACAAAATCAGGATATTGACCAATCAGTGATGTGGTGCTATTATAGTTATGAGCATATGCTCATAATAGCATGGTGTGATTAATATGCCAAGACCGAGAAAATGCCGAAGAGTAGAAAATTTGCCGGGGACGACATACTTTAAACCGGCCGGTATTCCCATGAGAATGCTGGAGGATGTACATCTTACCGTTGATGAAGTAGAAGCATTAAGGCTTAAAGAGATAGAAGACCTCGACCAGGAGACAGGCGCGGAAAGAATGGAAATATCGCGGCCTACCTTTCAGAGGATACTCGCTTCGGCAAGAAAAAAAGTGGCCGATGCCGTCTTGAACGGTAAAGCGATAAGAATCGAAGGCGGGATATTTGCCATGGCCAACAGTATGTACAGGTGTTTTAACGGGCATGAGTGGAATGTTCCTTTCGAAGAGATGACCAGTACACCGCCCGAATTATGCCCCACCTGCGATACTCCGCAAATCGAGCCTGTACCGGCAGCAGGACACGGCAGGAGAGGTCGGGGCTGGCATGGAAGCATGTAGAAGCAGGTAGAAATTAATAATGAAGATACTTGATGAGTTGATTGCTTCTCTAAATTGCGATGAGAAAATAAAGGATATTCGACTGGGAGTATTTCAGACAGCAGTATGTTCAAGAGGATGCGGCCTGGCGTCCACACCTCATGAAGCAGGGTATGTTTACGGTGATTCACCGGTTAAAGAAGCCGGTAGCCTGATGGATAAAAACACGCGTGATATTGTCGATATGGTTAAATCGGAAAACCTTTACGAAGCTGCAATCGGAATGGCTGCTGTTAACTCGCTTATAGAGGTGGATATTGATAAATGCAGAGAACTGAATGCAGCAGCGTTGCTTGGTGAGAAAGGAAG
>MGML01000013.1:8660-11181 GCA_001796415.1 Chloroflexi bacterium RBG_13_46_14 | reverse complement strand
ACGAACGTATAGCGAGGAGGTTTAACATGTTATACGAATATGGGAGAGGAATGGCACGCGGATTTGGATTCGGTGCAGGTTCAGGCCCTGCTCGCGGACGAGGAGCAGGTTTTGGATTCAGAGGAGCATCACCCCCCTGGCCGTATGCAGGCAGAGGTAGAGGAGGACTGCCCAGATGCAGTTATCCCGGGATGAGGAGAGGCGTGATTCCAGATTGGAATTACGGTGTGCCCTGGAATGCAGATTATGATCCTGCTGTAGCCGTCGATTCGGAGAAAGAGGTACTGAGGGATCAAGCTGAAATGATGAAAGGGCAACTCGAACAAATCGAAAAACGTCTGAAGGAATTGGAAGAAAAAGAATCAAATTAGGCAGGTGAAAAGTGAAAATAGCAATATCAGCCAGTGAAAAGGGTCTTGATGCAGAGATGGATCAAAGGTTTGGGCGGTGCCGATATTTCACGATAGTCGATACGGAAACTATGGATTACGAGTCGATAGATAATAGTAGTTCGATGGCATCAGGAGGTGCCGGAACTTCGGCCGGACAGGCTATATCAGAGAAAGGTGTGGAAGCCGTACTGACAGGAAACTGCGGGCCGAATGCTTTTGGCGTTTTAAATGCTGCCGGTATAAAAGTAATCACTGGAGTCTCAGGTAAAGTAAAAGATGCGGTTGAACGTTTTAAAAATGGCGAGTTTCAGGAAAATCCTGGAGCGAACGTTCCGGACCATTTTGGAAGTAGCGGAGGTATGGGACGAGGTGGTGGCATGGGCAGAGGCCGAGGAACGGGTCAAGGCCGCGGTATGGGAATGTAATACATTCATAGCGACATCGGAGAAATAACTTCATGCAGATATCGGTAGCCAGCGGAAAAGGTGGGACCGGTAAGACTCTGGTAGCCACCAGTCTCGCTTTTTCCTTGAAGGATGTGTACAACGTCCAGCTAATTGATTGCGATGTCGAGGAACCTGATGATAGCATATTTATCAGGCCTGATATCACGCAAAAAGAACCGGTATACGTTACCTGTCCGTCAGTAGACGAAAGTCTCTGTAATTACTGCGGAAAATGCGCAGAGGTATGCGCATTTAACGCAATTACGGTGATTAAAAACCATATATTGACGTTCAGCAACTTATGCCATGGGTGCGGCGCCTGTGCCTATCTATGCCCGGAAGGGGCAATTACCGAAGTCAACAGAGAAACAGGTGTAATAGAAATGGGAACGTCCGGGAACCTGAAGTTTATTCAGGGTATCCTTACTGTTGGAGAAGCTATGGCAACGCCGGTAATCGACCAGGTAAAGAAAAAAGCTGAAAAAGACAAAGTGGTGATAGTCGATACTCCTCCTGGAACATCATGTCCGGTTGTGCATTCGGTTAAGGGAAGCGATTTCTGTCTGCTGGTAACCGAGCCGACTCCTTTCGGATTGAATGACCTTTCATTGGCTGTGGAAACAGTGAAAACGCTGGGTATACGATGCGGGATTATTATAAACCGTTCAGGTGATAATGATTCTATTGTCGAGAGTTATTGTAGAGAAAAAAATATCCCTATACTGTTGAAGATACCGCTCGATACCGAGATTGCCAGGCTGTATTCGAAAGGTATAACGCTGGCCGAAGGTATGCCGATGTGGAGAGAGATATTCAAAGCCCTTTTTGAAAATATCAAGGAGATAAAGGTTGAAGGAACTGGTAGTATTAAGCGGTAAGGGCGGTACAGGAAAAACAAGTATCGTTGGCTCTTTTGCGGCGCTTGCCGATGATAAGATTATGGTTGATTGCGATGTCGATGCTGCCGATCTTCATCTCATACTTAATCCGGAGGTGCTGGAAGAAAACGAGTTCTGGAGTGGACAGGTAGCTGAGATCGATCAATTTAAGTGTACCAATTGCGGATTATGCTCAGAACTGTGTCGATTCGACGCGATAAACCGGGGGAAAGTTGACACATTTTTGTGCGAAGGGTGCGCGTTCTGTTACCAGATTTGCCCGGCGGATGCGATTACCATGCGCCAGAATATGTCTGGTAAATGGTATGTATCAAAAACCCGGTATGGGATGCTGGTACATGCTAAACTCGGTATAGCTCAGGAAAATTCAGGAAAACTGGTATCCGTCGTGAGGCAAAAAGCCAGGGAAATTGCAGAAGAACGAGGCTTGGAGTATATACTTACTGATGGGCCTCCGGGAATAGGCTGTCCGGTAATATCCTCGCTTTCAGGGTCCAATATAGTTTTAATAGTAACGGAACCAACGATCTCGGGATTGCATGATATGGACAGGATTCTTGGATTATGCGAACATTTTCAGGTAGAAGTACTTGTATGTGTGAATAAATATGATATCAACGAAGAAAATACCAGGGAAATTACTCAATATTGTAAGGACAGGAACGTATCGATCGCCGGTTATGTTCCTTACGATGACATTATTACCGAGGCGATGATACACGGAAAACCGGTAGTGAAGTATAAACGGAACGATACTTCCAGGGCAATCGAGAACCTTTGGCTC
>MGML01000013.1:6702-8147 GCA_001796415.1 Chloroflexi bacterium RBG_13_46_14 | reverse complement strand
CTCCAGGTGAAAGACACGGATATGATTCAGGAGCGCAAACCAAGCACGCTTCCATGGCTGAAACAATCTCTGATTGCCAGGTGCTGATCGCCGGCGGGATGGGATGGGGAGCATTTGAAAGTATGAAGAGTTATAACATCGAAGCTTTCGTGACCGATGTAAAAGATATGGATGAAGCGGTCGGAAGATATATAAAGGGTGAATTACCCAATCTTATGGAGAGGTTGCATTAAGGAAATAATCAGCCGGGAGTACCGAAGATGAATGAAGAAATGCGCACTATGTGCGCCCGTTGTGCCAGGAGGATATGCAGTCCGTTTATAAAGGCAGATGAAACGCCTATGAAAGACGGAGGTCCTGATTTCTGCCCGATGAAATTGATGCCCGACACACTGGAGAGTGTTAAAGAAGAATACAGAAAACCTGATATAGGTGAATTTGCACGGCTGGCGTCCATACAGGAATTCGAGTGTTATGAACGTGTCGATAACGGAATGCGGACTAAGAATCCGCGGATACTTGAGTTGATACAGTTTGCGAAAAAGAACAATTATCATAAACTTGGTCTTGCCTTTTGCGGAGGATTAGCTAAAGAGGCTCAGATGTTAACGGATGTACTCGAAAATAAAGGATTCGAAGTGGCATCGGTATGCTGCAAGGTTGGCGCCGAACCCAAGGAAAGTATCGGGATCAAGCCCGAAGAGAAGATAATGGGCCCGGATAATTTCGAGTCTATGTGTAATCCTATCGCTCAGGCTGAATTACTCAACAGACAGAATGTCGATTTCACCGTTCTTCTTGGTCTGTGCATCGGGCACGATACCCTGTTCATAAAATACTGTAATTCACCGATGACCGTGATAGCCGTAAAAGACAGGGTGACAGGGCACAATCCGCTGGCGGCGCTGTATCTTACTTCCTCGATGTATTACTCCCGGCTTATGACAAAAGAAGAGTATTAAGGATTTTTAAACTTACAGGAATTGAAAGGAGAATGGCTTGATGCATGCGAAACCGGAGGAAAGCCGATGTTAACGAAAGAAACCGTAGAAAAATGTCTTGAGACGGTGATAGTGCCTGCTGCTGCCAGAACTATCACCGGGCTGAATTTAGTACGAGATATTGCAATAGAGAATGAAAAAGTGACGGTCAAACTTGCTTCAACCGCGTTGAACGAAGGTACACAGAAGTGGCTTAAAGAAAAGGTAATCGAAGCTGTTCAAAACGCGGAAAAAGAAGCAAAGACTACAGTGGAATATGTTGAAGCAACTCCTGCCGATTTGAACGAGATAGGGAATGTAATAGCGATAATGAGTGGCAAAGGCGGAGTCGGAAAATCACTCGTTGCCGGACTCACAGCGATCTCACTGAACAGACTCGGTAAAACCGCGGGTATCCTCGACGCTGATATCACCGGACCGAGTATTCCTAAGATGTTTGGGATA
>MGML01000013.1:6559-6690 GCA_001796415.1 Chloroflexi bacterium RBG_13_46_14 | reverse complement strand
TCTGCCTCCGGGAACAGCGGATGCGCCTCTTACAGTGATGCAGACGCTTCCTGTATCGGGTGTGATAATAGTATACACACCGCAGGACCTGACGGCGATGATAGTGAAGAAAGCGGTCCGAATGGCCCAGC
>MGML01000013.1:0-6496 GCA_001796415.1 Chloroflexi bacterium RBG_13_46_14 | reverse complement strand
AGTTAGTGTGACACAGGATAACAGGACACCGGAGCAGGTATACAGGAGTGCCGTAAAAGGGCTTTATGCCAGGATTACAAGTTATTATAACTATCTATATGACAGGTTCGGTCAGGAAGGCCTGGACATGATTTCCGAGATGAGCCGTGAGTACGGTGAAAGTATTGTTCCACGTGCCAAGAAAGCGCTGGGAAAGAATGATATCGAGTCGGTTGCGGCGTATCTCTTGAGAATATTCAGGACTGTGGACTGGAATACGGATGGTATCCGGCTCGTATCAAAAAGTCCTGACGAGATAATTATAAGAGTTGAAGATTGTCCTCTTCATTTCAAGAACCCGGAATTATGCCTGGCTCATACGACTATGGAAAAGACGGTGGCAGAAGGATTAAATCCTGATATAAAATATTCTATCGGTAAGTCTATTCCGGCAGGAGATGGCTTCTGCGAACATATATTGAGTTTAAGAAATAATCCTGGCAGAGAAAAGGAATGACAAAGCTAACGATGATGGACAAACGGGAAACGTATACATAAAAGTGAAAGAAGGAATCAACTACAGTTATGATCCGGTTAATCCGGTCAGTCAGCTCGTAGGTGGCAGAGAACTAACGGCTGACGATGTTCTCTGGAACTTAAATATGCACATGAATGATTCCAGAGCCCATCCGGGCGCATATATATACCTCTTCTTTCCCTGGATGCATGGCATCTATGGAGAGAAGGTCGGTCCGAATGAATTGTCTTTTACTTTCCCGATCGCGCAGTTACTCAATGCGGTAATGTTCCTTTGTGACGGCACACAGATATTTCCTCCGGAGATCGATTTGGAATACAAAGCCGAATCAACAACCGACTGGCAGGCGTCTGTAGGAGCCGGACCGTTCATGATTGATGACTACGTTCCCAGTAATATGGTATCGGTGAAAAGGAATCCGAACTACTGGGGTACGAATCCAGTCGGTCCAGGAAAAGGCGATCGGCTTCCTTATCTCGATAAAATAAAGTATCTAATAATTCAGGATGTCTCTACCCAGCAGGCAGCATTTCGCAGTGGGAAACTTGCTCAATTAGGCGCTCTCTCTATCGAAGATAAAAATATGATGGTCAGAGGGAATCCTGAAATAAAACAAGCTGTAGGCGGCCTGATGGCTCAACCGTTACTCGGCATGAGAACCGATCGGCCAGGCACGCCTTACGCCGATGTCAGGGTACGCCGGGCAATGTTCATGGCTACAGACTTCAATGAGATTAACGAAGGACTATATCAGGGCTTGGGGCAGATTCATACCTGGCCGTACTGGTATCAGAAAGGTTACGAGGATTTGTATCTCAGCCTCGATGATCCTGATTGCCCGGCTGAGGTAAAAGAACTGTTCGTATATGACCCTGAAAAGGCCAAAGAGCTACTGGCTGAAGCCGGATATCCCGGAGGTTTCAAGGGCGAAGTATTAATGACAGAAACCAGCGTTGATTACTACTCGATTATCAAAGACCAGTGGTCTAAGGTTGGTATAGAACTGGAATTCAATATACAGGAGTTCGGCGCGTACTGGGGTATATTAAACAGCTATTCTTACGAAGATATGGTTGTGGCTAATATACCACCGCCATCTTCGTGGCCCGAGGTGGCCGGATATACCGGCGTAACCTCGAGCAACTTCAGTAAAATAAATGAGCCGGAGATAAATGCAGGTACTGATCAGATGCTGAAGACAGCAATAACTGATCTTAACGCAGCCATGCGAGAAACAAGAGAACTGATGAAGAAACTGCTGCCGGGGGCATGGGTAATTCCGACTCCAAGATATCCCACCTATACACTCTGGTGGTCGTGGCTGAAGAATTACTCCGGTGAGAATTCTGTCGGATGGCTGGCATTTAACTGGCCAACGTGGGTCTGGGTTGATCAGGGCATGAAAGACGCGATGGGACACTAATACTACGGTAACCGGGATTGATTCCCTTTTTGCGAGGTGGAGTAACACTCCACCTCGCAGCTTGTTTAGCGAATCCGATTTCGCAAATTGAAGTGGTACACAGCCTGATATAATATATGGGCAAGTTCTATCATGGAGGTGACTGTAATGACTGAGAAACAGTACACACATTTGTTTAAGCCCCTCAAATTAAAAAACGCTCCGGAAGGTTTATACCCATATCCCCGATACTGGATGGAATCGAAGGATCTGGAAGGTTTTAACGCTCATTTTTCGTTCGGCTATTTTAAGGAGCCTGCCGTATGCCATCCGATCGAGGGGATGCTGGTACATCCATTCGATGAATGTCTGGTGTTCGAGGGCACCGACAGGAGTAGTATACTGAAACTCGGCGGAGAGGTATCGATCGAGCTTGGGAAAGAAAGAGAAGAGCATGTTTTTACTGACCCGAGCGTAGTGCTTATTCCGAAAGGTTTTCCTCATGGTCGGGTTAAGATCAGGCGAATAGATACTCATATAGCACATTATACTATCGGGCTGAGTCCTGCATACGAAGCGGAAGCTGTTCCAATAAAAGCCGGAACCTCACCGACAAGAGGTGATAAATACAGCCACCTGGTTAAAAAGATGATTACATATCCGGACGATGATCCGAACAGCGGAACCGGTAGAGTAAGTATTATCGGCGATGACGGAGTGATGCGACCCGGTTCGATGGGTGTCGGGCCGGGAAATGGTGATGAGGTGGTATGGCTTTACGGAAAAGACCTTGAGGGTTTCGAGCTCAACTTCACCTGGGGATTTTACAGCCAGTGCGGAAAGTGGCACAGGGGCGGCGAAGCCCATACTCATCCTGAAGCTGAAATCCTGGTGTTCGTAGGAGATGATCCGGATGATATGGACTATCTTGGCGCCGAACTGGAACTCGGGATGGGGGAGGATTACGAAAGGCATGTATTCAATACTCCGACGGTAGCGATTTGCCCTGCGGGTTTTCCTCACCTGCCGCTGATAACCAGGTGGTGTGACAAACCGTATGGATTCATAGTAGTCTGTCTGAGTGGAGGGCATGCATCACCCTGGGTTGAAGCATAAACGGTTTGTTTAAAACATAAATAATGACGTACGGTTTCCTGCCCGAATGTAACATAATTCAGGGAACCGTACGTGTGTTCGGAGGTTTATCATCAAACACAGGAAATTCGGTACACTTGATTGGAAATCATCGGTACTGGGTCTTGGAACCAAAAACCTGACTAAAGGAAATAATGAAGAATCCGCGGTCGATATGGTTCGATATGCCATCGATAACGGCGTGAATTATATAGATGCCGGATTCTCGCCGGGAGAAGGAGAACAGGAAAAACGGCTTAAACTGCTTGGGGAAGCGCTTCGAGATGGATACAGAGAGAAAGCGAAGATAGCAGTTACTATACCTTCAAATTTGATTAAGGCTGATTCCGACTTCGATGAAATTTTTGAAACACAGCTAAAATACCTTGATATCGATTATGCCGATTTCTGCCTGCTTGGTGGAATTAACAGGTATACCTGGCCGCATATGACGAGGAAAGGTATTCCAGAGAAAGCTGAGAAAGCGATGAATGAAGGTAAATTCAACGCTCTAGGTTTCTTTTTTCACGATTACTTTCAGGCATTGAGAGAGATCGTCGATGATTATGATAACTGGACGCTGTGCGGTTTCCAGTACAGCTACATGGATGTCGATCATCATCCCGGATACGGTGGACTGAAATATGCCGCTGATAAAGGACTGGCGGTATATACCACTGAGCCCCACCTTGGAGGACGTCTTGTTTCCCGGCTACCGGAATCGGTATCCGAAGTGTGGGGGTCAGGATACTCCGAAAAGGAAAGAATCGACTGGGCTTTGAAATGGGTCTGGAACCATGGTGAAATATCGACTGTTATCAGTAATATGGACAGTATAGAGCAGGTGAAAGCAAACATCGAACTGGCGGAAAAAGCGGAAACTGACGTACTAAACGTGACGGAGAAGGTTTTCATCAGCAAGATTAGAGATACCTATAGAAAGCTGAAACCGATAAATTGTACATCCTGCCGTGCCTGCATGCCGTGTGCCCAGGGAATTGACGCCCCGCGTATATTCGAAATATACAATGACGGGGTTATGTATGATGACTGGGAAACAGCAAAGAGGATTTATAAGGAAGAGGGCCACCAGATTCTAAGATGTACGAACTGTGGAACCTGCGATGTTCGCTGCGGAAGAGAAATAACTATTCCCGAATGGCTGGAGGCAGCCAGGTTAAAACTGGAATAACGATTATAATACAGCGTCGTTCTGTACCTGTATTTACCGTGATATAATACCCATGGGCAATGTCTTTGTTAAAATGAGAATTCACAGCAAGATAGTCTGTACCCTGGGACCGGCTAGCAGTTCTCCTGAAATTATAGAGAACATGCTGAAAGCCGGGATGGATGTTGCGCGACTCAATCTCTCCTATGGTAACTTCGAAGAACATACCAGGACGATTTCAATCATCCGCTCGGTAAGTGAAAGACTTGGCGAACCTGCCGGAATAATGCTGGACCTGCCCGGATATAAAAGACGCACCGGCGGAATCGTTGAAGTATTCAGAGATCATCTCGAGTTTGCCAGTGAGCAGGATGTCGATTTTATTGCCCTTTCGTTTATCACCTCGGCTGAACAGGTAAGTGAAATACGTGATTTACTGAATACCATCGATCCTGACATACCTTTGATAGTCAAAATTGAGCAGGAAAAGGCACTTGAAAACAGTAAGGGAATAATCGAAGTCAGTGACGGGATTATGGTGGCTAGAGGTGATTTAGCTCTGGAGATCAGTATCGAGAAGGTACCGCTGGCGCAGAAGCGATTGATAAGGGAATCGAACCAGAGAGGAAAACCGGTTATCACGGCAACGCAAATGCTTGAATCCATGGTAAGATTTTCGTCACCTACCAGGGCGGAAGCCACAGATGTGACGAATGCGGTACTTGACGGCAGCGATGCCATAATGCTGTCAGAGGAAACTGCTATTGGGAATTTCCCGGTTGAAGCGGTGGCGATGATGAACCGTATAGCGATGGAAGCTGAAACAGCATTTCCATATTATCAGGTACTCGAGAGTGGTTCATACGGACTTTTACCTGAGGTTGATGACGCTACAGCCAGGGCTGCCTGCCAGATAGCCCACCAGATAGACGCGAAAGCAATTATTACTTTTACTTCCGGTGGAACTACTGCCCTGAGAGTATCGAAATACAGACCTAAGCAGTCGATTATCGCGGTAACTCCTTCGCAGAAAGTGGTAAACCGGTTGACATTACCATGGGGAGTCGTTCCTGTAAAAAAACGTGAATCCGATGAACTTGAGGATGCATTCGAACTGGCTAAACAATCGGCTTTAGAGACGGGTATAGTAAAAATTGGTGACTTAATAGTGATAACCGCTGGTATTCCCTTGAGAGTACCAGGACAGACGAATTTGCTTAAAGTTGAAAGAGTATAATACCCGGAGGAGATAAATCAATGGAGATTGAAGATTTCAATAGGCATGGCGAATACCTTGAGAGGGTACTGCGGTTAAAGACGTCACCTTTGGCTGTTAAGATGCTGGAAAAGGAAGGCGATATTCCTGAAGGAGCGGTAAGACCGAAGAGAGACAGAGGTTATCACCTTGCCCAGTGCCAGACATTCGGTCTATCGAGACGAAACAAAGATATGATAGCGATGCTGAAAGAAGATAACTGGTGTCCGGGTCCGCTCATGACATACGGCCTGGTTGACACTGATGAGACCGCTTCAGGCAGGCCGAAAACGTACGACAGTTTCGAGTTCGGCAAGTATATCGGGATTCTGACGGCACCTCTTATGACGGCTAATTATGTACCGGACCTGGTACTTGTGTACTCGAACACAGCGCAATTGAGAAGCATGCTCTGGGCGATGAGTGAATCTGAACAGAATGAAACGGAGACAGCTCTTTTTTCCTGGTCGTGCTATAACTCTATCGTTAAACCGATGCTGACCGGTAAATACTGGGTAGTGCTTCCCGACCCGGGTGAGTACGAAAGAGCCCTCGGGACCGATGATGAAATGATGTTCTCTATTCCGGTGGCGCGTTTCGGTAAATTCATGGAAGATTTTACTAAAGCCCAGGACGGGCATTTTTCTCATGCCAATATCCAACCGGCGATCTGGCCGGATTTTCCCCAGCCGGAAATCTATAAAAATGTATTCAAGCGGTGGGGACTGGACACCGAATAGAAAGCAGGTTGAAGAGATACCATATTGAGGAAATCTGACAAAATACTGGTGCAGTGTGATTTCGACGGTACCATAACGATAGAAGACGCCAGTTTCACGATTCTGGATGCGTACGTTCCGGATAAGTGGCGTTCTTTGTTCGAAGAATACCAGCAGGGCAGGATGACTGTTGGTGAGTTTAACTCGACGGTTTTTGCTATGGTCAAGGCCGATAAAGAAACCCTTCTGAAAATAATCAGGGAGAAGGTATCGGTAAGGGCAGGTTTTGCTGATTTCA
>MGML01000012.1:7077-9118 GCA_001796415.1 Chloroflexi bacterium RBG_13_46_14 | reverse complement strand
TGGCTCAAACAAGGTGCACAGCCGACAGAGACTGTCAGCAGATTGTTAAACAAAACTGGGATTTTAGATAAGTTTAAAACAATCAAGGAGAAATCATGAAAGAGCTAGTAGAGTATATTGCCAGGTCCATTGTCAATTCACCCAACGATGTAGTCGTCACCGAAGAAGAAAATGAACAAGGCATTACACTCAAACTGCAGGTTGCCGATGATGACAAAGGTAGAGTTATTGGTAAGCAGGGTAGGATAGCCGAGGCAATGCGTACCTTGGTAAGGGTGAAGGCAGCAAAAGCAGGCACCAGAGCTACCCTCGAAATCATTTAGTATTGCTACCTCGATTACCGGTTTATTAATTGCAATTACTAAAATCAGCAAAATGATATTTGACTGGATAGGTTAAGGTGTGCCCTTACGGGGCATTTTAGCTTTTATCTTCTCCTTGTATATTCCGGAGATAGTTAATGCAATCTACACCAGAACCTGAGCGCTGGGTTATATGCCCGGTGTGCAGTAAACCGAATCCTGAAGGCACTCGTTTTTGTGAACATTGCTGGGGAGCTGCGATACGCCAGGATAACCCTTTAACATCTGAAGAGTTGGAAAGGGAGCTCGAACGTCTGGAAAACCGTTTAAAGCTCCACAGAAAGATCAAATTCGGTATTGTTGGCATCGGCGGACTCGCGCTGATCGGTGTAATTCTCTATAGTCTTTTCTGGTTTTCAGACACTATTTTCAAACCTCCCGAAGCAATGAATTCAGACCCTCTTCCCGGGGAATGGTCTATGTTCAGGCGGGATCTTTCTCGTAGTGGCAGCGTCGGAACTGAAATTCCTGAAGGTACACTCAAATGGGTGTTCGACACAGGAGGCCCGATTCACTCCTCACCGGCGGTAGTAGATGGTACTGTTTACTTTGGTTCAAGAGATTATCATCTTTATGCAGTAGACGCTGACTCAGGTTCTGAAGAATGGAAATATAGAACCGGAAGCTGGATTGAGTCATCACCATCGGTTACGGGAGGAAATGTATTTTTCGGATCCAACGATGGTAACTGCTATACACTTGATATGAATACAGGAGAGGAACTCTGGATATTTGAGACCGCTTTCCCGGTTAGATCATCACCAGCGATTGCCGGCGACAGGGTTTATTTTGGTTCCGATGATTATTTCCTTTACTGTCTTGATACAGCAAGCGGCGAATTATACTGGAGGTTCGATTCAGGAAGCCCCGCCTATTCTTCACCTGCGGTATCTAACGGGATTATTTTTATAGGCAGCGGTAACGGTTATTCATATGCACTGAATTCGATGACCGGACAACGCAGATTACGCTATAAGACTCATTATGCAGTCTATTCATCACCGGCAGTCAGCGACGGAACGGTTTATTTCACCACGACAAACGGTATCATATCGGCAGTAGACGGTCGAGCCAGGACCATGTGGCGTGAACATGAGATCAAGCACTGGTGGGTGCAGGTCTGGGCAGCTGGTATTCCGCTGGTACCTGAACCACCTCCTCAGTCCGGTTTTGTCTGGTCACTCTCTCTCCGCAGGCCGCAAACATCCACTCCGGTAGTAAGTGACGGGGTAATGTACTTGGGTTCGGATAATTTTATTATGGCGATAGATATTGAGACCCGGGAAACGATATGGGCATTTGAAACCGGAGGGACCGTAAGGTCGTCACCCGCTCTGATCGATTCGGTTCTTATTGGTGGAAGTGAAGATGGAAAGCTTTATGCCATAAATGCCGAAACCGGTGAAAAGATCTGGGACTACCAGACCGGGGGTGAGATTTCGTCGTCTCCGGCTGTGGTAGACGGGGTTGTTTATATAGGTTCCTTTGATGGGAAGCTATACGCGATCGAATAACACCCGAAGTTTGAAAACATATTTTCATACCTGTTATAATTTATCAGGTTCACCTCTGTAAACATTCCTGATTAGATTGATTTTTTTATGGGGAAGCAATGCCTGTGTCATGATGTTCCCTTTGAGATCTGGAGATAACTGATGGACGGAGAGTCCAGAGAAGAA
>MGML01000012.1:0-6974 GCA_001796415.1 Chloroflexi bacterium RBG_13_46_14 | reverse complement strand
TCGGCTATGATAATGTCCGTTCTTCGAGTGCCGGCAATAACGATGTCCTGCCTGGAGGCAAACTGAAATGGGAGTTTTCCACGGGCGATGAAATTCACTCCTCAGCTGCCGTAGTGGACGGCACGGTATTTTTCGGCTCGCAGGACTATAATCTGTATTCTCTTGATGCTGAAACCGGGGAGAAAAACTGGGAATTCGAAACAGGAAGCAGGATATACTCCTCACCGGCCGTTGTGGACGGGACGGTGTATTTCGGTTCTAACGACGGTAATTTTTATACTCTTGATGCCGGAAACGGTGATAAAATCTGGAATTTCAAGACTCCCTATCCGGTTCGGTCATCGCCTACGGTGACCGACGGTAAAGTATTTTTCGGTTCCGATGACTATTTTCTTTATGCCCTTGATTATAAAACCGGTGAGGAGATCTGGAGATTCGATACGAACAGCCCGGCAGGGAATTCACCGGTAATAGAAAACGGTGTTCTATATTATGGGTCCGGAGGTGGGTATTCCTACGCTCTGAACGCCGAAAACGGTCACCGCCGTCTGCAATACCGTACCCGGTATGCAGTTTACGCTTCACCTGTAGCTTATGACGGTATCGTATATTTTGCAACGACGAACGGTATAGTGAATGCCGTAGACGGGATGGCAAGGTCATGGCTCTGGGAACATGATATCCGGCCTTTCTGGGCTCAGTTATGGGCGATGATAAGCTGGCTGCCGGAACCGCCCGAACAGTCGGGCTTCATCTGGTCGAAACCACTATACAAACCCAATACCACTACACCTCTCATCACCGGTAATGTCATGTACCTTGGAGTCGATACTTCCGTAATTGCTCTGGATACCGACACCCGGCAGATTCTATGGGAGTTTCCAACAGGAGATACTGTCAGGTCTTCACCGGCCAAAGCCGGATCGGTAATCTACATAGGAAGTGACGACGGTAGTCTCTATGCTCTCGATGCCGCTACCGGCGAACTGCAGTGGCAATTCGAAACCGGTGGTCCTATTACAGCCTCTCCTGTAGTTGTAGACGGAGTGGTTTACGTGGGTTCTACCGATGGACACTTTTATGCTATCGAGTAAAACTATCACTTTGATACACAATGGGAAGTAACACCGAACCGGAATACATTACTGTCGGTACGATAGCGGCTCCATGGGGCCTGCAGGGTTATGTAAAAGTAAATGTAGAGACAGATTTCCCGCAGAGATTTTCCGGTTCCTCTCAGGTTTATATCGACAGGCAGGCAATGGTCATTGACACAGCATCCTGGCATAAGGGTAAAGCTATTATCAAACTCCACGGAGTGGATACCGAAGAAGAAGCAAATAACCTGACAGGTCGTGTCATTGAGATTCACCACAGCCAGCTTTTCAGTCTAGAGAACGATGTATATTTCCATTTTCAATTGATCGACCTGAACGTAATCACTACCGGTGGAGAGGCGATCGGTAAAATCACGGAAATACTGAGTATGGCAAGCGCTGACATTTACGTAATCAAGGGTAAGAATGGTGAAATACTGATCCCTGCGACTGAGGAGATTATAAAATCCATCGATCTTGGCATAGGTATCATGGTTATCGAACCGATGGATGGATTACTGGATTTGAACGAGAAGAAAACGAAAAAATAGCTACACCTGGGGATTCTCTCCGCGTCTTCTTCTCCTCTTCTGGGCTACTTTAAGGCGTACCAGTGAGCGTCGGAGTGCCGCTTCGGCTCTCGCTGCGTCTATATCGGCGGTTGGACTTTCAATTCTCTGCCGGGCGCGACGCTGAGCTTCTTCAGCCCTGGCAAGATCGATTTCATCGTCTCTTTCGGCCGAATCCGCCAGGACGATAATTCTGTCCGGACGTATTTCAAGGAAACCTCCGGAAATAGCCAGCGAAAATTCCTCGCCCCCTCTGCGTACCATCATTTCTCCGGCCTCCAGCGTGGTCATGAGAGGAGTGTGCTGTGGGAGGATACCCAGTTGACCTTCGACTCCAGGAGCGACGACCAGGTCGACATCCTCTGAATATACCAGTCTTTCGGCGGTGACAATATCTAGTCGGATAGGCGACACTATAATTCACTCCTCATCGTCTTAGCCTGTGCGATAGCTTCATCGATGGTTCCTACCATGTAGAAAGCCTGTTCAGGCAGGTCGTCATGTTTACCTTCCAGTATTTCTTTGAAACCTCGAACCGTCTCCTGAATAGGCACGTACTTACCGGGTCTGCCGGTGAACACCTCGGCAACGAACATTGGCTGCGACAGGAACCTCTGGATCTTACGGGCGCGGGCGACGTTTATCTTGTCCTCATCGCTGAGTTCCTCGATACCGAGGATTGCGATGACGTCCTGCAGATCCTGGTAACGTTGTAATACCCGCTGTACTTCACGAGCAACAAAGTGGTGTTCTTCGCCGACCACTATAGGATCGAGTATCCTTGAGGTAGAAGTCAGTGGATTCACCGCTGGATAGAGACCCTGTTCCATAATCGCCCTGTCCAGGGCAACAACACCGTCAAGGTGACCGAAAGTGGTAGCAACTCCGGGATCGGTGTAGTCATCAGCGGGTACGTAAATAGCCTGGAATGAAGTGATGGATCCCTTCTTGGTAGAGGTGATTCTTTCCTCCAGGTCACCGACTTCGGTAGCCAGCGTCGGCTGGTATCCGACTGCCGAAGGCATCCTGCCAAGAAGAGCAGATACTTCCATTCCGGCCAGTGTATAGCGATAGATGTTATCTATGAACAGGAGGACATCCTGTCCCTCCTCGTCCCTGAAATATTCAGCCATTGTCAGACCGGTGAAGCCGATGCGAAGTCGTACTGCCGGAGGTTCGTTCATCTGGCCGAAGACCAGAACGGTTTTCTCAATAACTCCGGACTCTCTCATTTCATGCCAGAGGTCGTTTCCTTCACGCGACCGTTCACCGATACCGGCGAAAACCGAGAATCCTCCGTGCTCGGTAGCGATGTTTCGGATAAGTTCCTGGATGATAACCGTCTTCCCGACCCCGGCACCTCCGTAAGCTCCAACCTTGCCGCCTTTCGTAAAGGGCGCAACAAGATCGATTACCTTAAGACCTGTTTCCAGGATTTCGGTGGTTGTTTCCTGTTCTTCAATTGTTGGAGGAGTTCTGTGAATCGACCATTTTTCGTCGGTTTTAACCTCGCCCATATCATCCAATGGCTCTCCGAGGACATTAAAGAGCCTTCCAAGAGTGTTTCTGCCGACCGGGACGCTAATTGGCTCTCCGGTATCGATTGCGTCAAGTCCGCGTTGCAAGCCTTCGGTGGGTGACAATGACAGGCACCTTACCAGGTTGTTGCCGGCGTGTTCCTGGACTTCGAGAATTACCCTGCCTTCATCGGATTCCACTTCGAGTGAATTAAACAGCCGTGGCAGATTATTCGGAGGAAAAACCACATCTACCACTGTTCCGATTACTTGAACTATTTTACCTGTTGCCACTTTTCACCTCGCTATTCCTGTACACCTATTCGGCCATGGCTTCGACTCCACCCGTGATATCGAGGAGTTCGGTGGTAATCGATTCCTGACGGGCTTTATTGTACAGGAGAGTTAAGTCATCCGTAAGCTCTGCGGCATTCTCGGTAGCATTCCGCATAGCTACCATCCTGGCAGACTGCTCGCTGGCTATCGATTCCAGGGTGGCATGATATATCTGCATTTCTACGAAACGCGGTAATAGTTCGCCGAGCACGGCTTCCGGGTTTGGCTCGTATGTATAGTCGATACTCCCTGTGCCTGATAACTCTGCCGGCTCTACCGGAAGTATTGGCTGAATAACAGGTCTCTGAACCATTGTCGAGACGAACTCGGTATATGATATATATGCGGCGTCTATTTCGCCGTTTGTATATGCGTCAATTATTATTCTCGAAATGGGGAGTGTGTCGATATAACTGGGGTTGTCACCAAGACCGGTGAATTCGGCCAGGATTTTTTTTCGTGTGCGTCTCATAAAATCCAGGCCTTTGCGCCCTGCGCATACAAGCGATACCTCGGCGTTCTGTTGGCTGATATAGTTGTTTAGCTGCCGGTTAATATTGGCTACCAGACCGCCGCAGAGTCCGCGATCAGGAGTAATATGGACGATGGCAATTCTCTTTATTTCTCGACGCTGCAACAGGGGATGAGGTGCTTCTCCGCGTGAAATAGCTGCCAGCGTGGATATTACTTCCTGTATTTTCTCGGAATAGGGACGACCGGCAAGACCCCTCTCCTGGGTACGTCTCATTTTAGAGGTGGCTATCATCTCCATAGCACGGGTGATCTTGGATATACTCTGTACACCCCGTATCCTGCGTTGTATTAAACGAATATTAGCCAAGTTTTGCCCTCAACCTTTGGGTTAATATCAGACTCTACCCTGTTTGAATTCGGTTATTGCCGCTTTGATCGATTCTTCTATGGTATCGCTGATATCCTTTTCTTTCGCCAGAATGCTGATTATCTCGGGGTGATTTGCTTCGACGAACCTGTGAAAATCGGTTTCAAAGCCCGATATCTGGTTTACGGCAATATCATCGAGATATCCATTGACAGCGGCATACATGATCAGCACCTGTTTCTCCATCGACATCGGTGTATATTGACCCTGCTTCAGTACCTCGGTAATCCTCTGTCCTCTTTCAAGCTGATCCCTGGTAGCCTGGTCGAGTTCGGACGTACCGAACTGGGCGAACGCCGCCAGTTCGCGGTACTGGGCAAGTTCGAGTCTCAGTCGTCCCGCTACACGACGGATTGCCCTGGTCTGGGCGCTCGAACCGACACGGGATACCGATAAACCGACGTTGACTGCGGGTCTCTGTCCGGAATTGAACAGGTCCGTTTCAAGATAGATCTGTCCATCCGTGATAGAAATGACATTTGTAGGGATGTAGGCGGACATATCGCCTGCCTGAGTTTCGATGATAGGCAACGCGGTCAGCGAGCCACCTCCGTGGGCATCATCGAGCTTAGCTGCTCTTTCAAGGAGACGACTGTGAAGATAAAAAACGTCCCCGGGATAGGCCTCTCTTCCGGGGGGTCTTCTCAGGAGGAGAGAGAGCTGGCGGTATGCCCAGGCATGTTTGGAGAGATCGTCATAAATAACCAGGCAGTCCTCGCCGTCTTCCATTATCTCTTCACCAATTCCGCAGCCTGCGTAAGGAGCAAGATACTGCAGGGCAACAGAATCGGATGCATTGGCGGCTACTACAATGGTGTGCTCCATCGCGCCGCGTTCTTCCAGAGTGGCTACGACACGTGCCACTCTGGAAGCTTTCTGTCCGATGGCGACATAGATACAAGTCAGGTCTCCGCCTTTCTGGTTTATTATTGTGTCCAGGGTAATTGCAGTCTTACCGGTCGAACGGTCACCGATTATAAGTTCACGCTGACCCCGGCCAATAGGAATGAGACCGTCTACTGCCTTGATACCGGTCTGTACAGGGGTATTTACCGACTGGCGGATGGCGACGTTCGGTGCAATACGCTCGATAGGTCGTGTTCTGTCACTCTTTATTTCTCCCTTGCCATCAAGTGGTCGACCGAGGGGATCGATAACTCTGCCTATCAGGGCGTCTCCCACCGGTACTTCGGCAATCCTGCCGGTACACTTTACTTCATCGCCTTCTTTCAGCGAACTGTATGAACCGAGAATTACAGCGGCAACACTGTCTTCTTCAAGGTTCATGGCAACACCCAAAATATCATTAGGGAACTGTAGCAGCTCGTTGTATTTAGCTGCCTTGAGACCGCGGATCCGGGCAATCCCGTCACCTACCTCTGTGACAGTACCGACATCGATCATTGTCACCGACATGCTGAATTGCTCGATTTGCTGCTTTATAACAGAAGCAATGTCCTGACCTTTTGATGTCATTTAATTTTCCTCCGCTCTCCTCGCGAACAGGTTATTCCACCTTTAATTTACTTGACCGCTCTGCCAAGTTCTCTTTTCAGGACGGTCAGTTTACTCTTAATACTGCCGTCTATTACCTTATCGCCGACTTTTATAATAATCCCGCCGATAAGACCGGGATCAACCTTCGTATTTACGACGACCGGTTTCCCTGCCATCTTGGTGAGACGTTTACCGATATCGAGCACATATTCATCATCGAGGGGGATTGCCGTAGTGATCTCCGCGGTTTCCGTTCCTTCTATACCACGGTGAGTGTCCAGCAATCTCTGGTATTCATAAGAGATATTATCCAGTTCGGCAAGCTTGCCCTTGTCGATCAACTTGGATACCAGCTTGAGAACGTCGGGTTTTGCTTCTCCAAGCCTTTCTGCCAGAATCTTTGCTTTGTCATCGATGGCTGTACCGGGATTTTCCAGCGAAGCGACAAGTATTCTATCTCTTGCCAGGCTTGCCAGATTCCGGAGATCGGTTTGCCATACGTTCAGTTTATTGCTTTTAAGAGCAGTTTTAAATATCTCTTTTGCATGCTGTGCTGCATATGTATCGGACATTATATCTGTCTCCAATAACGGAACCGGTTAATTCTTACTCCTGAGGATTTCGCTGTCCTCAAGCACTTTATCGATAAGCCTGCGGTGCGTTTCTTTATCCAGTTCCTGCTCGATTACCTTTTCCGCCGCTGAAATCGTCAGGTCAGTGAATTCCTTTCGCAGTTCGGCAATAGCTTCATCACGTTCCTGCTGAATTTCGTTCCGCGCCCGGGCTATGAGAGCTTCAGCTTCGGGCTTCGCGTCCTGCTTGGCTTTCTGCTTTATCTCTTCTCCGGTCTTGATAGCACGGGCGATCGCGCCCTGCCCTTCCTTGCTTGCTTCCTCGATCCGTTTCCTGGCTTCTTCTTCTGCGTTGGCTGCTTGTTCCTTGACGGATTCTGTCATTTCCATGCTCTCTTTGATCCTGCTGGCACGTTCGTCGAACATGCGCAGGATAGGCTTGTAGGCAAAAATATAAAGCAAGCCCAGTAATAACAGGAAGTTGA
>MGML01000011.1 GCA_001796415.1 Chloroflexi bacterium RBG_13_46_14 | reverse complement strand
TTATGGAGAGTCTTATTTCAAGCCGTATCCGTGTGGTATGCCCAACCACGTGGCTATGGATTGCGCCCTGGAGCTTGTCAGGAAGTATGGCATCAGGGCAGAAGATATTACCGAGGTAATCATTCACGTGACTCACGGCACCATTGGTAGAAGCTATTACGCCAAACCATTTATTATCCGTGATTTTCCGCACGGGGATGCCATCTTTAGCTACCCGTACACGGTGGCTACAGCACTGCTTCATGGCAGTGTTGGATTGGCGAACTTTACTGAGGAGGCCATCCGTGACCCAAGGGTAAATGCAATAACCGCCAATACAAAATTGGAGGAGCTGCCGGAGAGTGAAGGACTTGGTTTGATGGGTGTTAAACTGACTGTGAAGATGAAGAATGGAAAGGAGTACAGCGAATCCGGCACACCACACCGTGAATGGACAACAAGACCTACGCCCAAGGAAGAGATAGTCGCTAAATTCTGGCATCAGGTTGATTTTTCACAAACAGTGAGCCGGAAAAATGCCAAAAAAATAATAGATTTGATTAACCATCTTGAGGAAGTTGAAAATGTGAATCAGCTCATTGAATTATTAATAGTTCGAAAGTAAACGCATCAACGGTGCGGGTTCCCTTTAAAGTGACAACTTGAAAAAAAACACGATATGGCTTGTAAACAAATAGGGAAATATTGATTACCTACTAAATTTGTTTGAACAATCTTCGCATATTTTGAAAGGAGGAAAGCTGATGAAAAGAAAAAGGATCATTGAACTGATTAAGGTTACTTTGTTTATTTGCGTGTTCGTAACTGTTTTTGCTACTGTGAGTGGTGATAAAGCAACGGCACAGAGTCCAAAACCTGTTAGGGATCTGGTTATCGCTTATGAAGGAGATCCAGATACCCTGGATCTTAGCAGCAGTCGCCATGAACCCACTGCTTCACCCGTTGCCCAGAATGTGGTGGAATATCTGTGTGGCATCACGACAGATGGGAAGTTAGTACCAGGACTCACCTCATGGAAATTAGCGTCGGATAAAATGTCAATAGATTTTAAATTGCGTAAAGGGGTCAAGTTCCACAGCGGCGATCCACTCACCACGCAGGATGTTCTGTTTAGTTATCAGCGCATTCGTGAAAAAACACCAGCCTATCAGATGAGATGGGTCGATGGTATTGAAATAATCGATGAGTTGAACTTCAGGGTACGCTTCAAGCAGCCTGATGTTTTATTTCTGAAAATGCGCGCTTTTCCCATTGTCTCTAAGTCCTATTATGATAGGGTGGGCGAGGCTGAATTTATAAAAACAGCTGTCGGTACCGGTCCTTACAAAGTAGTAAACTGGAAGAGCGCAGAGCTTGCTGATCTGGAACGATTCGACGGTTACTGGGGTGAAATACCTCCTGTCAAGAAAGTGCGATTTCGCTTTGTCAAAGAAGACACAACGAGAATAGCCATGTTGAAAGCCGGAGAAGCAGATTTAATCACAAGCACTCCGTATGCCATGGTCAGTGACGTCGAAAAGTCAGGTTTCAAGACAAAAAGGCTATCGGCACACCCGACCACTCAGGTTCAGTTCCATAACTTGAATCCAGATGTTCCCTGGTATGACAAAAGGGTGCGACTGGCAATAGCTTATGCTATTGATGGCGATTCAATTGTTAAAAATTTGCTCCATGGCATTCCGGCTCGTGTTTGGCTTTCACCATGGGAGGTTGGCTATGACCCGGATCTAAAGCTGTATGATTATAATCCGACAAAAGCAAAACAACTTCTCGCTGACGCAGGATATGCGAATGGTTTTGAAATGCCTCTTTACTATTGGGCTGGGAGGACTACCGGTCAAAAAGAGACTACCGAGGCTGTTGCCCTGTATCTTAAGGCAATTGGTATCAAATGTAACATTATAGGCTGGGAACCCGTAAAAATGATCGAAAGCATCCAGACTAAATGGCATGGTAATCCTAAAGCGGTATATGTCGGGGTCGCTACCCCCCCGATAGCGCACCAGGTAGATCCGTTAAACGGGTTCCGAACATCCTACTGGTCCGAGTCAACCATCAGCCTTTACAGCAACCCTGCATTCGATAAAATATTTATTCAAGCTATTAAGGAGTTTGATGATGACAAAAGAGCCGAGCTCATCAAGCAAGGGTTGAGGATTATAAAAGATGACGTGGCTACAGTACCCATCTGGGCCAATGTCAGCGTTTACGCCATGAAACAGGATATAGACTTCACCCCGACATTCAGAGCGATGAGCGCGCTGGTCCTTGTAAAGGATATTAAAATAGCACAATAATTATAGAATGAATCAATATCCCGGCTCAAGGCTGGCGGGGTTCAATAGGATCCGGTCTTGTGCCGGGATACTTAGAAATCCTGTTATTCCGGTTCTTAAACTCTCATTTTCCAATAATGGCTAAGGCCTATCTCCTTTTCCGTACTAAAGTGTTTGTTTTATTGTTAAGGCATATACGAGTATGAGAAGATATGCATTAAGACGTATCCTATTGGGGATACTGACAGTCATCATAGTGAGTATGATTATTTTTGTCGCGTCCCGCCTCTCGGGTGATGTGACTTACCTGTTATTATCTGAAGACGCTACCAAAGAAGAGGTTGCATGGTTACGAGCCGAGCTTGGCCTGGATAAACCGCTTCCTATTCAATATTACTACTTTGCTAAAAACGCATTGAAAGGAGACTTTGGTAAATCATACAGGTATACTAATCGACAAGCTATGGAAATAATATTGGAACGACTGCCTGCGACAGTTCAGTTAGCCTTCATGGCATTTTCAATGTCGATTATCGGGGGGTTACTGTTGGGAGTACTCTCAGCAACAAAGCGTGACACTTTTTTAGACACATTCGCGAAGGTATTTGCTATTTTTGGGCAAGCCATGCCCGGTTTCTGGTTGGGCATAATGATGATTCTAGTCTTTGCTGTAGTCCTTGGTTGGCTGCCAACGAGTGGACGAGGTGGAATGAGTCATATTATCATGCCTGCTATCACACTAGCCTGGTTTTCAGTAGCTTCTATACTTCGTCTAACACGGTCAGCAATGTTAGACGTTTTGGACAGCGAGTTTATAAAAATGGCAAGATTAAAGGGTAATCCGGAATGGCTGGTAATCTGGAAACATGCGCTGAGAAATGCTCTCATTCCGGTTGTGGCCATGTCTGGGCTGCAATTGGCTCACTTGTTGGGGGGTGTCGTCATTGCCGAAACGATATTTGGGTGGCCAGGCTTAGGTAGCCTGATACTTGAGGGGGTTTACAGCCGAGACTATGCACTTGTTCAGGCTGGTGTGTTTATTATCTCAGTGATCTTTATCACCATCAACCTGCTGGTAGATCTGGTTTACGGTGTTATTGATCCACGAATTCGGTATGAATAGGTGGTGGATGGAATAACAAGCCTTAGATCGTACCTCTAGGTTTTTTAATATAGGTCAAATTTCTAAGAAGATACATTCAATAGACTTCACGTGAGAACAGTGGAGAAAAAAGAACTAATAAAGAAAAATTCGTCTTTAATGCTTTTTTTTAGAAGATACCCAGTGATCCCTACACTTTGTTTGCTGCCAGTGGTTGTGTGTGGTTTATTTGGGCCTCTCTTTTATCCCCATGATCCTACTCTAATGAATCTTGAAGGGGCTTTGAAACCTCCTGTATTTCTGTCTGGTGGAAATTTTTCCTATCTCCTTGGAACGGATCATATGGGGAGGGACCTGTTCAGTCGACTGATAGAGGGAGCAAGAATCTCACTCATAATAGCTGTGTTTGGAGTTTTTTTCTCCGGGTTTGTAGGATGTCTGTTAGGCGTGCTTGCGGGATATTTTGGGAAGAAACTGGATGAAGTGATCATGCGAATTGTTGATGCTCAAATGGCGATACCCGCTATTCTTCTTTCTATTCTTTTGGCAACAGTACTGGGAGCTGGAGTAACCACCATCATCATCGCCATATCCGTGGTTTTCTGGACCGGATATGCGAGGGTGATAAGAGGGGAAACCCTGAGCTTGAAGCAACGTGATTTTATTACGCTGGCTAGGGTAACCGGTTGCAGTAGGGCAAGGATAATAATGAAACATGTCTTACCCAACCTCGTCAGTACTATTACTGTTCTGGCGACCCTTCAGATTGGGAGTGCCATCTTAATAGAGGCATCCTTAACCTTTTTGGGAGTGGGTCTTCAGCCACCCGCTACAGCTTGGGGTCTAATGATATCTGAAGGCAGGGCCTATTTGGCGACTGCCTGGTGGATACCAACCTTCGCTGGACTTGCTATACTGGTGACGGTACTGGGGGCAAATCTTTTGGGAGATTGGCTAAGAGATAAGTTTGATCCGAAGCTACGCCAATTATAATAAAGGGATCTTTTTGTGGATTTAATGACCAAAAAACGTATTTTGTCAGTGGAAGACCTGAAGACATACTTCTTTACAAGAGCTGGGGTGATTAAGGCTGTTGACGGAGTTAGCTTTACAGTGGATGAGGGTGAGTCACTGGGAATCGCGGGGGAATCCGGATGCGGGAAAAGTATTACCTGTCTTTCGCTTGTTAGGCTTGTACCTCAACCGGCGGGGCGTATTGTCTCCGGTAAAATTTTATTTGAAGGGCAGGATATTTTAACCAAGAAAGAAGAAGAAATGAGGCAATGGCGTGGCAAGGTGATAGCCATGATATTGCAGGACCCTCTCACATCGCTGAATCCGTGTTTTACAATAGGGAATCAAGTTTCCGAGCCGTTTAAACTGGAAAAAGGTAATGACCAACGAAAAAATATCAAGCAGCAGGCAATAGATGTCCTTAGAAGTGTTAAGATTCCTATACCCGAGAGGCGGATGAACGATTATCCTTTCCAATTCAGTGGAGGTATGCGGCAGAGAGTACTGGCAGCCATAGCAATTGCACGGAACCCACGACTTCTCATCGCGGATGAACCAACCACTTCTCTGGACGTTACGATTCAGGATCAATTCCTCAGGCTCTTGAAAGATATGCAGAAGCAGACCAACATGGGCCTTGTAATGATTACACATGACATGGGTATTGTAGCTGAAACTTGTGACCGTGTAGCTATTATGTATGCCGGCAGAATTGTTGAAAGTGGAACGGTACAAAGGGTATTCCTGAATCCTGCCCATCCTTACACGGAAGCACTCATGGAGGCATTACCAAAAATGGAAAGCAAAAGCAAAACGTTGTTTCAAATCAAGGGAGAACCGCCAAATCTTCTGCAGTTACCGGCGGGCTGCAGTTTTTGGCCTCGTTGTCACAAGGTTATAGATATCTGCCGTATTGAATATCCTCCCCTGTTTCCTGTAACAAACGGGGGGGAGGCTTCATGCTGGCTTTTACAGAAGAACAAGGATAAATAATGGAACCAATTCTCAAGGTACAAGATGTAGTCAAACATTTTCCCATCGCTGTAGGAGGTGTTTTACGAAGGAAGTTTAAAACCTTAAAGGCTGTTGAAGGCGTATCCTTTTCAATTGATAGGGGGGCATGCTTTGGACTTGCCGGAGAGTCTGGAAGCGGCAAGACAACTATATCCAAACTGATTCTTCTCCTTGAAAAAATAACCAAAGGCTCTATTCTATATGAGGGAAAAGATATTTCGAAATTTACTGATAAAGACATTAAATGGTATCGTACACGTGTACAAACCATTTTCCAAGATGCTGCAAGCTCGCTCAATCCCCGTATGCGCATAAAAAAAATTGTAAGTGAACCACTTGAAGTTCACCTCGGCAAGACATTGTCTAAACAGGAGATTGAGGAAAGGGCGGAAGAGATGATCCGCCTGGTAGGTTTGCCTGCAGACAAATTGGCAAATTACCCACATGAATTAAGCGGTGGGCAGAAACAAAGAGTAGCGATAGCCAAATCTATTATTTTACACCCATCGCTGGTCATTCTGGATGAACCCGTATCTGCATTGGATGTATCAATCCGAGCCCAGATTCTGAATCTCTTGTCAGAAATCCAGGAAAAACAGGAACTCACTTATCTAATCATTGCCCATGATTTAGCTATGCTTAAGCATGTGACTACCAAGATCGGCGTGATGTACATGGGCAATATTTTAGAGCTCGGTGAAACACAGAAAGTTTTCGAAAGTCCCTTACATCCCTATACTAAGGCACTTTTCGCAGCTGTGCCCCAGCCTGTACCAGGTAGATTAAAGGAAATTCCAGCACTTCAGGGGGAAATAGGTAACCCTATGGAGCCACCATCTGGCTGCCGATTTCACCCTCGCTGTAAGTTCGCTGTTGATAAATGTCGTGAAACAAGGCCCATTCTCCTCGAAATAAGACCGGA
>MGML01000010.1:6700-7900 GCA_001796415.1 Chloroflexi bacterium RBG_13_46_14 | reverse complement strand
ATTATCGTTACCAATGAAGTCGGTCTCGGACTCGTCCCGGCAAACGAAGCCGGCCGGTTCTACCGAGATATCCTCGGCAAAGCCAATAGCATGCTTGCCGCCGCCTGCGACGAAGTATACCTCATGGTCTCCGGCATTCCTGTGAAAGTGAAATAGGCCGGGCGACATTAATTCATGTATCCTTCCCCCGCCCTTTGTCCAAGCCCAACTGTAATCAACGTTAGAAAAAGCGTACCCCCATCGCAAGCTTTCCTATTTTCGAGCGACCCTCTTTTCCGCCTAGGCAGAAGAGGGGGTCGCTCGTAACCGGGGAAGAGGAAAAAAATATATATATAAACCTTTTACTATAGCTTTCACCTCGTGATAAACTAACAACTAAATCATAATATGAGGTAGGTAATGTCTCTGTTCATCACGTTCGAAGGCGAAGAAGGAAGCGGGAAATCCTACCAGGCCGAAGAACTACGTAAATGGCTCTCCGCCCGGGAGATACCCGTAATTCTTACCCACGAACCCGGCGGCACGGAACTCGGTGAAAAAATATCCGATCTCGTAAAATGGTCGTATGAGACCGACATTTCTCCCCTGACCGAACTCCTTCTTTTCAACGCGTCGCGGGCCCAGCATGTTAAAGAAGTCATTTACCCTGCCCTGAACGAAGGCAAGGTTGTCGTCTGCGACAGATTTGACGATTCCACCACAGCCTATCAGAGTTTCGGACGCGGGCTCAACCTTGAATTGGTAAAAAAGATAAATACCGCAGCTACCGGAGGACTCCGCCCTGACCTGACTATCCTCCTGGATATCTCCATTGGAGACGGTCTCGCCCGAAAAAGTGGTGAAAAACTCGACCGGTTCGAGCAGGAAGATAGGGATTTCCACCGTAAAGTCCGCGAAGGCTACCTGAAGCTGGCGAACGAAGAACCTGAACGCTGGCTGGTCATAGATGGCATGCAGACCCGGGAAAAGATTAGCGGAATAATCCGGGACAGGGTTCGTATCCTTCTCAATTAAGAATAAACCGATATATCGCTTGTTGGACTTATTCAGGCAGGCTGTAGTAAAATATTCCCAATCTTGAGTTATGGTTTTCACCTTCCACCTTCCGTTATCATTTCCAATCATTCAAGAACTATATACAGGTGGAGTGTGTGATAACCCGAATTGAATTGAAAGGAAAAATCCCTAATGGAACACTTC
>MGML01000010.1:4820-6571 GCA_001796415.1 Chloroflexi bacterium RBG_13_46_14 | reverse complement strand
AGAACAGACGAGGTACAGGGAGTTAAAACCTACCCTTCCGTCAGGGACCTGCCGGAATCGGTAGACTTCGTCGCAATCGTGGTTCCTTTCAACTACGTACTTGACGTGGTAAAGGACTGCGTTGCCAGGGGGGTAAAATCCGCCCTGGTGATCACCGCCGGACTTGGTGAAACCGGCCCCGAGGGCGCGAAACTCCAGGAAGAGATCGTCAGGACGGCACGGGAAGGCGGCCTTCGCCTGGTAGGACCGAACTGCATGGGGCACTTCAACACAGCCAATAACTTTTCCACCGTCCGGGGCGGCGGAATGTCTCTTGATAAAGGCAGTATCGGCGTTATTTCCGAGAGCGGTGGCTTTGCCGGGCATATCCTCCAGTGCGGTACCGAGATGGGCGTGGGCTTCAGTAAATTCGTCAGTACCGGCAACGAGGCCGACCTCCATTTCGAGGACTTTTTCGAATATTACGCCCAGGATGAGGAAACGAAGGTCATCACCGCCTATATCGAGGGCTTGAGAGAAGGTCCCCGCTTCTTCAGGATTGCCCGTGAAATTACGAAAACCAAGCCGGTAGTCGTGGTAAAAGTCGGCAGGACCAACGCCGGTGTAAGAGCCGCGAAATCCCATACCAGCGCAATCGCCGGCTCGGATTATGTCTATGACGCGATGTTCAAACAGTCGGGTGTGATAAGGGTGGACGAGGTAGAGGAGTTGTTCGACGTGGCTTCCGGTCTGCTTCATATGCCCATACCGAGAGGGAGACGGGTGGCGATTCTTACCTTCGGCGGCGGTTTCGGCTGCGTCACCGCCGATGCCTGTGAGAGACTAGGCCTGGAAGTTGCAGAACTGTCTCCACACACGATCGAAGCGCTGAACAAGGTCTTGCCGGAACGCTGGCCGCACGCCAACCCGGTGGACATGGTAGGCTTCGGTGAGGTAACCTATCCCTGCCTGTGGCCGCTTATCGAAGACGATAACATTGACTCCGTGATCGTCATTGGCGGCATCGGCCAGATGGGAATGATGGGACGGATGGCCAGGTTCAGGCGCGACTCGTTTGAAGAACAGGACGCCCCGCCTTCGTTCCTGGAACAGGCTGAAGAAGCCATCAAGGCAAGGGAGGAAGAAGAGAAAAAGAACCTGGCTAAATTATATGAATATATGGCCAAATATAGAAAACCGGTCGTTACCTTCAACCGGCACGCTTCCCGGATGAAGGACGTTCCGGTATTCAATGAATTGAAAAAGAATGGTATTATGATATACCCGACTCCTGAAAGAGCTGCCAAGGTGCTTTCTCACCTGGCAGCATACGGTGAGTACCTTAACTCATAATTTCTGTATCAAAGGACGGGCCTGTGACAACTAAAAAAGCAACAAAGCTGGAATCAGTCGACGAACTGGAAGCGATGGCGAAAAAGTTGCGCCGTCATATCATCGAAATGATAGGACGTGCCGGCAGCGGTCATCCCGGCGGTTCGCTTTCAGCCGCCGATATCGTAACCTGTCTTTATTTTAATGTACTCAGACACGATCCCGTTAATCCCAAATGGCCGGACAGGGACAGGTTTATCCTGAGCAAGGGACACGCCGCGCCGGTGCTTTATTCGGCGCTGGCCGAGTGCGGGTATATCCCTGTTGAATCTCTCTCAACTCTGAGGAAAATCGACAGCATTCTTCAGGGTCACACTGACAGCCATCATACCAACGGAGTGGAACTCACCGCCGGTTCGCTCGGACAGGGTCTATCGTTC
>MGML01000010.1:0-4804 GCA_001796415.1 Chloroflexi bacterium RBG_13_46_14 | reverse complement strand
TTGCCGGCCGACTGAGTTCGAAAACATACCGTGTCTACACTCTGCTGGGTGACGGCGAATGTGATGAAGGGCAGGTCTGGGAAGCCGCCATGTCCGCCGCCCATTTTAAGGTGGATAACCTGACCGCGATAGTCGATAATAACGGACTTCAGATAGACGGCTGGAATAAAGACGTGATGAACCTGGATCCTTTCAACGACAAGTGGAAGGCCTTCGGCTGGCATGTTATCGACGTCGATGGTCACAGTATTCCGCAGCTCCTTGAAGCATTCAAGGAAGCGCAGTCGGTAAAGGGGAAACCTTCGGTGATTATTGCCCACACCATCAAGGGCAAGGGAGTCAGCTTCATGGAGAACCAGGTTGGTTTCCACGGCAAGGCTCCCGACGCCGAACAGGTGAAAATAGCCCTGGAGGAATTGAAATAATGGCCGAAGAAGTTGCTATGAGAGATGTCTACGGGAAGACCCTGGTCGAATTAGGCAGGGAAAATCCCGATGTTGTAGTACTGGATGCCGACCTTTCAGCGTCGACCCAGACGAAGCTGTTCGCCGCAGAATTCCCCGACAGGTTTTTCGACTGCGGAATCGCCGAACAGAACATGGTCACCATCGCTGCCGGGCTGGCCGCTTCAGGCAAGATACCCTTCGCCAGCACCTTCGCCGTGTTCGTACCGGGACGCTGCTTCGACCAGGTAAGGGTGTCCATCGCCCAGTCTTCACTTAACGTCAAGCTAGTGGTGACTCACGGCGGTCTTTCCGTGGGCGAGGACGGTTCCACACATCAGGCGATCGAAGACCTGTCACTGATCACCTCGATGCCTACCTTCACCGTAATCGTTCCCGCCGACGGCACGGAAACTGCCCAGGCGGTAAAAACCGCCGCCGCGCTGCAGGGACCTGTCTACATAAGACTGCCCCGTCTCAAGACGCCCATCTTTTACGGCGATGATTATAGATTCGAGATAGGAAGAGCCAGCGAGCTCAGACCGGGCAAGGATGTGACCATCATCGCCATCGGTATAATGGTCGCCGCCGCCCTTGAAGCCGCTGAAAGCCTCTCTAATGAAGGCATCGACGCCCGTGTCATCAACATGTCCACCCTGAAACCGATCGACGAAGCGGCTATAATCAGGGCAATTCGTGAGACCGGCGCTGTCGTTACCGCTGAAGAACATCTCGAGCACGGAGGACTTGCTTCCGCCGTGGCGCAGGTCGCCGCGAAACACGCTCCGGCGCCGATGGAATTCGTTGCCCTCCACCGGTACGCCGAATCCGGACCGCCGCCGGAACTGCTTAAGAAATACGGCCTGACAGCCGCCGATATCGAAGCTGCCGTAAAAAAGGTGCTTGAAAGAAAAGTGAGTTGATAATGAGCCTGGAATTCCCCGTCGAAGAAGCGAAAGCTCGCGCCGATACATACATGGGGCTGGATTATCACTGAGGTCCCAGTGTCCTGCAGGTCATGTGGGAAGCGAACGGCAAGGGTGACGACTCCATGCTCTGGGCAGGCACCAATTTCTTCGGCGGCATTTCCCGTCACCGTGAAGGCGTCTGCGGCGCCCTATCGGCAATGGCTGTCTACCTGGGTTTCCGCTTCCGCTCTAACTCGAATAACGAAGCTGAAATCAACCGGGCAAAGGAAACCGTCAGGGCAGAAGCAGGCAGGATGGTGCAGGAATTCAAGGATACGTACGACTCTATCATCTGCCGGGAGCTGCTGGATATCCCCTCGACCGGTGAAGATGACGTGAAACGGTACATGGACTCCGAAGAACGCAAGGAACAATGCAACGGCTATGTGCGTTTCGTGGTTGAACAATTATTCACTCTCGGTTAATATTAAGCCAAATGAAGATGAAACTGACAAAACAGGAAGCCGGTGAACTGGCGGAAAAGCTGATGCGCGAAGGCGCGCATTGAGGGCCTGCCACGGTGCAGGTCATGCACAAGGCCTACGGATTCGATGACGACGCCATGCTCTGGGCAGGCACCACCTTTTTCGGCGGTATATCCGGCCACCAGGATGGCGTCTGCGGAGCGGTATCCGGAGTCGGTATAGCCCTCGGTTTACGCTACCGCGATTCCTCGGGAGATAAAGAAAAAGAACGGAAAGCCCGTGAACTGGCGATCCGGAAAACCGGCGAGATAATAAAGCATTTCAAGGAGCGATTCGGTTCTATCGTCTGTATCGACCTCGTTGGCGTCGACTTCTCTGACCTGGAAGCCGCAAAACGCCACTTCGAGAATCCCCCGTGTGGTATTACCGATACCTGCCCCGACTTCGTCAGATTCGTCGTTGAAAAAATGATCGAACTCGAGGATTAAAACCACTAACCGGCGTCACTCCCCACGTCCACTGGCATATCAAGAGCTTTGAAGCGAAATAGAAACCATATACCTAGTTCGGCATATTATAAATTTCATCAACATCATTAGAATATAAATTTCTCTTTTAATTCGTAATTGTTCATTTTTAGGACTTGATATGTTCGAATATTTCATTTATATTTATATTAAATTACATAAATATACTTAGAGGAAAAAGAAATGACCAATATTAGTAGTGAAGTAAAAAAGAAATATTGGGATATGCCTCTGGGTAAAGGTTTGTATCTACACACAAAAGCTGCCAGAATTACGCAAACAACAAGTCGTGCTCTTTCATATTGGGCTAGAACCAAACTAGTAACTCCCCATATACATAGCAGGGACGGTGGTCCTTCCATATATTCCTATAACGACCTTCTAGCTATTAGAGCTGTGGTACGCCTTCGCGAAGAAAGATTACCTCTTCAGAAAATAAGAAAAGCCATAAGGTATTTTTACGATAACGTAAACTCAATAGAATGGTGGAACCTTAAAATGGTTGTTTATCGTAAACGTGATTTGATTGTCGTAATACCAAGCGACCAAACACCTTCTGGTGAAGACGAAGTAGTTATAGCTACACGCGGTGGGCAGAGATCAATCGAAATCATGTTTGGTGATCTCGTTAGCGACTTACTGAAGGGCGGAGAACTTGAGAATAATCCCGATATACCTCGGTATATTGAGATAGATGGTTTAGTTCAAGCAGGTGCACCGGTAATAAAAGGTACTCGGATAAAAACTAGCGTCATCTATTATTGGCATGAATGCGGATTATCTGAAGATGAAATATCAGAGTTATATATTGGTTTAGATAGAAATGCTATTAGAGTAGCAATTAGTTATGAAGAACTACTAAACAGATGTAATTAGAATGCGGACTTTATTATGTGACGCAGATATACCTGATCCTGTTATTACTGCTATAAATGCCCTCAAGATCCCTGCTGTGAGTGTTAAGAGTATTCCCGGGACAGCAGATAATGACGCTAAAGTAGTTGACGTAGCAAACACCTTAGATGCAATCATTATAACACTCGATCGTGATTACACTTCCCAACCTCTGTTTGCTGCAATGGTACAAAAAGGTGCCAAGATAGTAAGATTACGACCTAGTAAATGTGAACCTTATGAGGTCATTGAAAATATCGCGTCAATGATAATTAAAAATCATAGAGAATGGCAGAAGCTACTGAGTGATAGCGCGGGAGTTATTAGCTGCTCATCAAATGGAAATCGTCTTCGTAATTTGGAGGAATTTCCGTGGTATAAAAAATAAGAAAAATACTTCGGATGTATTTCATATTGAAACCCCGCTTTTGCAGGGCATTTTTTCTTCCTGGTGCCGGGAGAGGGACTCGAACCCACAAGCCTTGCGGCGGCGGATTTTAAGTCCGCTGCGTCTGCCAATTCCGCCATCCCGGCCTGCCTGTTATTGTAGTCAGTGCTGGCTTTTGCGTCAAGTATCTTACAATTACTTGCACAGCACGCGGTGCTTCGTAATCGTGGGGAAAAGAAAAAAAGCATATTTGTCATTCTTAAGGGATCCGCCACCGGTCCGCCGCAGGCGGAAAGAATCTCTCCTCGCTTTATTTATCCACCCCTCATAAATTTCGTATAGGTTTCATAGACCTTTGACTCGTCGAGATTTTCCATAAGCTTGGCTACCGGTATTTCGGCATCGACTTCTTCCGCCATTTCTATAGCCAGTACCTGATCCTTGTTTATGAATTTCGGTGGAGGAGAACCGTCGGTCAGTGGTGGCGGAGGTGGCATTCTTCTCGTCCCGGATTCAAGCCTGCTTCTCATGCTGTTCGCCATCCAGCTGCCGCCGGTGCCTTCTTCCATCACATCCAGCATCATCTTCATGTCGAGACCGGCCTTAAGCCCGACATTCAGACATTCGTGTATCACTGTGCCCATATTAAAAGCAACCATGTTATTTACCAGCTTATAGGCTTGACCGTTCCCTATCTTTCCCGCCCTGAATACCTTCCTGCCCATCGCTTCGAATACCGGCCAGCACTTATCTATTACATCATCGTCGCCGCTTACCATCAGCGTGAACTGGCCAATTTCGTTGGTAGGAACGTTCTTGGTTACGCCAATATCTCCCACCCTTACGCCCTTTTCCTTACCCTTTTCATACAGTTCGCGCGGGTAGTAGGGTCCGATAGTGCTGGAGAGTATGATTATGCTGCCTGCCTTCGCACCTTCCCAGAGTCCGTCTTTACCGAAGACAACTGCTTCCGTCTGCGGGATGTCACGGACCATGCTGATTACAGCGTCGCTTACTTCCATTACCTCCCGGCAGGAACCGGCGGCCGTGGCTCCTTCGGCCACTACCTTATCAACGGCTTCTTTATCAAGGTCGTACACCGTGAGAGGTATACCGGCCTTCAGTATGCTCCTTGCCATTACATTTCCAATGTCCCCTA
>MGML01000009.1:3008-4997 GCA_001796415.1 Chloroflexi bacterium RBG_13_46_14 | reverse complement strand
TGACAAAAATGCAGTCTATTGATATAGTAGCAGTGGGAAGCATCGACCATATCGGCGGTGATTTCCCGGGAAAAAGAACTTTTTACAAATGAAGTCGCTTGGATCGGACTGACCGAGACGGCAAAAATAGTAACCTTAGAAAGATTGCCTTCCTCGGCGTACCCGGGAAGGTTTTTTTTATATCATTTTGAGGTGTAGATAGAATGAATGAAGCAGGATTTATCGGAGCCGGAACAGTAGGAACAGCTTTAGCCATCGGACTTCATAACCATGGGTATAAGATTACCGCTGTATACAGCCGGAGTAGAGAGTCGGCCGAAAAATTAGCTTCAGAGATCCCCGGCTGCAGAGTAATGGAGAGTAGCCAGGCTGTTGCAGACAGCGTGGATATGGTCTTCATCACCACGCCTGACGGCGCTATAGGCACCGTGGTATCGGAGATCGACTGGCGGCCAGGTAAAAGTGTTGTACACTGCAGCGGGGCCGATTCAACCGAAGTCCTCGAACCGGCAAAACAGTCAGGCGCCTTGACAGGAGCATTTCATCCTCTCCAGACATTCGCCAGTGTTAAACAGGCGGTAGAGAACATCCCCGGTTCTACCTTCGCTATAGAGGCGGAAGAACCTCTGCTGACCGAATTGAAGAAAATGGCTACCGCACTTGAAGGAAGATACATACAGCTTGAAGCGAGTGACAAGGTAGTTTACCATGCCGCGGCTGTTATGGTATGTAACTACCTGGTAACCCTTGTCAAACAGGCTACAGACCTCTGGAAGACCTTCGACATTCCCACTCAGCAAGCCACCCAGGCTCTTTTACCCCTGATTAAGGGGACTATCCATAACATTGAAACAGTCGGTATCCCGGACTGCCTTACCGGACCAATCGCCCGAGGTGATACAGGCACCATCAGGAAACACATCGAAGCCCTGGAAAGATCAGCCCCTGCCGTGCTTCCAACTTATCTGGAACTCGGTCTCCAGACAGTACCCATTGCCCTGGCAAAGGGAAAAATAACCGAGAAGCAGGCAGAAGATATGATGGAAATTTTAAAACAACCTAACCTGTTAATAAGCATATAGAGGGGGAAAACTAAATGAGAAACATGTTGAAAAGCAAGATCCA
Organism: Chloroflexi bacterium RBG_13_46_14; assembly: GCA_001796415.1. The sequence goes on along the minus strand of MGML01000009.1, from coordinate 3,872 downwards.
CCGCGCCCGGGTTACCGGTGCAGACATCGATTACGAAGGAAGCATCGCTATTGATACCAGGTTGATGGAAGCGGCGGATATACTTCCCTTCGAGCAGGTTGCTATCCTGAACATCAACAATGGCACCCGTTTCGAAACCTATGCTATCAAAGGGGAAAAGGGAGAAATCTGCATCAACGGCGCAGCCGCCAGGCTGGCTGTCAAGGGTGATACGGTAATTATACTTACCTACCAGCAAATGGAAGAGGAACAAGCCCGCACATATTCTCCAAAGCTCGTCCATGTAGACTCAAACAACGATATCACCGGTATAAAAGGGTCGATAGAAACTACCATCCGGTAGGAGAATAAAATGCGTGTTTCTATTAACCGGATAAAAGAAATGAAACAGAACGGTGAGAAGATTTCCATGCTCACCGCGTATGATTATACCACCGCTAAAATAGTCGATGAAGCAGGCATCCCTCTCATACTGGTCGGCGACAGCCTTGGAATGGTGGTCCTGGGATTCGACACATCGATACCGGTAACAATGGATATCATGCTGCACCACACCAAAGCCGTTGTAAGAGGCACCAAGAACGCCCTGATAGTGGGCGATATGCCGTTTATGACATACCACGTCAGCACCGAAGACTGTCTCCGGAATGCCGGCAGGTTTATCCAGGAAGCCGGGGCACAGGCAATAAAACTCGAAGGCGGAGTAACCGTAGCCGAAAAAGTAAGGCAGGTAGTTAACTGCGGTATCCCCGTTATGGGGCATATAGGCCTTACGCCCCAGTCTATCAACCAGCTTGGCGGGCACAAGGCACAGGGAAAATCGATCGAATCCGCAAGAGGTATCATCGAGGATGCTGTCGCCCT
>MGML01000009.1:516-1884 GCA_001796415.1 Chloroflexi bacterium RBG_13_46_14 | reverse complement strand
TGGAGAACTAAAATTTGCCGGTCCGGCAGTTACGGTCAGGACTTATAATGGCGACTGGAGTGCTCCCGTCCAGGCTATCGATCACGCAAAAGCTGGCGATGTCCTGGTAATCGACGCCTGCCAGGGAGATATCGCGGTATGGGGAGAACTGGCTACGAACAGTTGTAAAACCGTCGGAGTTGTGGGAGTAGTAATAGATGGCGCCGTGCGTGATATCGATGATATCAGGAAATTGAAGTTTCCGTTATTCGCCCGGCATTTCACACCTACTGCCGGTGAACCGAAAGGTTTCGGCGAAATCAACGCTCCTATTGAAATCTGTGGCAGGAAAGTGGAACCGGGAGACTGGATAATCGGCGACGAAAGCGGAGTTGTCGTCGTTCCTCGAGATTCGGCGATGGAGATGGCGAATAGGGCTATCGATGTCCTTGAAAAAGAAAACCGGATTCGTGAAGAAATCCATAGAGGTTCGACACTCGGACAGACACAATATCTTTCGAAATGGGACGTAAAGAAATAGGCAACAGGTACATTCCTAACTGTAGAGAAGTCTCGCCACCAGTTCTCTGGCTTCTTCCTTAAAATTACCCTGGATGTCCAACCACTTGATTCTTTCATCGGACAGGCTGAACCAGTTATACTGCCTGCGGACCAGCCGGTGTGTTTCGGTTTTCATCTGGTAGACGGCTGATTCCAGCGAGATTTCACCACTCAGGTACATCATTATCTGGTTATACCCGATGCCGGACATAGCCGGTATATTTTCTCCATACCCCATTTTCATCAGCTTCTTTACTTCGTCAACCAGGCCGTTTTCTATCATAGAATCAACTCGCAGGTCTATCCGACGGTACAATTCCTTTCTATCGGTAGTAAGTCCAATGATAAGCGTGTCATACGGTGGAGTTTTTTTCGTTCTCAATTGAGAAAATGGTTTACCGGCCTGAGATGAAACTTCCAGAGCCCTGATAACACGGCGTACATTTCTGGGGTCGATGGTTCGGGCTGCTTCCGGGTCGATTTCCTCAAGTTCGCGATATAATTCGTCTGCCTTTCCTTCTGCTGCTTTTTCTTCCAGTCTTCGCCTTAGTTCAGGATCAGGTTCGACCTTCGGTATTCCCCACCCCTCAAGCAATGCCCATACATACTGTCCGCTGCCACCCGCCAGAATCGGCAATTTCCCACGTTCATGGATATCATCGATTATCCCGGTCGCCATTTCCTTGTACTGAGCCAGACTGAAATCCTCGTCCGGGGTAATTATGTCGATCAAATGGTGGGGAACGATGGCGAGTTCGGCCCGACTGAGTTTCGCAGTGCCGATATCCATATACCTGTAGACCTGTCGGCTGTCAGCGTTTATCACCT
>MGML01000009.1:0-508 GCA_001796415.1 Chloroflexi bacterium RBG_13_46_14 | reverse complement strand
AACTCAAGCGAGAGATAAATTGCCAGGTCACTTTTACCCGTGGCTGTCGGACCTACAACAGCTACCAGTGGTTGCTTTAATATTTCTTTCATTTCTTTATCTTCAATCACTATACTCTTAGTCTCTCTAATACTCTTTATCATTCCTTCGAAAATAAAGTGCTGTGTCATTCTGAGGGAGCTTGTCCGCCTTAGGCGGAAAGAATTTCCTTTGAATATAGGAGGGGATCCTTCGTCCTCCTTCGTCGTCCGCCTGCGGCGGATGACAACTTATTATTATACGGATTCTACCAGAGTACCTTATTTTTATGCTTCATAATGAGTCTTGTAAATACTCATGGCAGATTCCCGCACTCCCACTGTCATTCCCGTCCGCCGTGGCGGAGCGGGAATCTACACCTGGCAATAAATATTGACCGTCGATCACATTGAAAATGCTATAATCAATAGTTTTCGTTAAGCTGGAGAAACATCGATAAATGCCTTCGTCTAGATAATCTCAGATGTTT
>MGML01000008.1:6330-9128 GCA_001796415.1 Chloroflexi bacterium RBG_13_46_14 | reverse complement strand
CATTTTTGTTACCAGTCTGCTGGTACCATGGACTTCCTTCCCGAACTTCCTGTTGTGAGAAACCTCGGTGTTAACCGAAACGCTGAAGCAGGCAAAACCTACCTTCGCTTTAGCGCTGACCTTAACGTTCGTTTCTCTCGAAGAAGTGGTCTTGATGTCCATCGTAACTTCAATTGTCGCTTCGGAAAACTGGTAGAAGGTTGGCAGAAGACCTATCTGTAGTAAAGATACATCGACTGGATCAGCATTTGTGAAAGTTACTGTACCGTCCGCAGCTATAACCTGGGTCACCGCCAATACCAGCGAAACGGTCGTTTCCGCAAGAATTTGCGCGGTTTCAACCGAATTCTCGTCGAGCGCTCTCTGCGCTTCAGCTATTCCCAGACCAAGTTTCATGACCATTTCGGGTAACGGTACTGCCAGAAGTTCCTGTCCAACACTTGCCATTTTCTTTTCTCCTTTGATTTATTTATTCTGCTAAAACACCTGTTACTGGATTACACTTGATTACCGGTTATTTTTTCGAGAGCCCGATTGAATTTTTCAATATCGATAGTAACCGGGCCTATTTTTCGTATTTCGCGAAGTCCTTTCAACTCTAAATAACTTTCGAAAGGCATTATAGCCAGGTAAATAAAGGTAGATATCTTTAACGCAATTTCACCTCCATTTTTTATTATTAATGATTCCGGAGAAATGGTATCACCCAAAACCAGATACATACCCATCCCCGGCCCTGTGATGTCAATTTTTGCCCCCATTGCTTTGGAAATCGGTGATTGACTCAATGTCTTCTTTGATATAGTTTGTCTCATTTCTTATCTCTCTCTGTGCGGCAACCAAGTATTTGATAGATTATCATTCTATGGGTAACATACTGTAAATGGATGTTTTTATATTTTCTACCGCCCTAAAGCATACTAATTTGACCCGGAAATTCTTCTCCTGACTACCTGTAAACCTTGTACATTTACCATATTGTGATAAGCATTCATTGAGTGCTGACTGAAAGTATCTGTACAAATAGTAAATCTGACCCTTTTAGCTAATATAATCGGAAATATAGCCAAGGCGTGAAATGATTTCCGGTTAAATTGAGCCGTCTAAAGACAACCCATATTCCAGGGCGGTCTCACTTTGGCAGACTCAGTATGAAAAGACTTTAATTACTGATAGAATAAAAAGGTCAGATATATACGTCATGTGGCAGGAAGTCGTCCGGTGGATATCCGGGATCGGACAATAATCATTTATATCCTCGTACATCCTGGATGATTTTTACTGATCAGGTTTCGTATATCGATTGACCCTACCTGGTAATGAAAATAAACGACATAATCAAACGTGTAAGTAATCTTAAGACTTTCAGCTCGTTCAAGATTCCGGCTTATCGCATGTATTTCTTCGGTATGATCGGGCAATGGAGCACTTTCAGTATGGAGCAGGTTGCCCGGAGCTATCTGATCTATGAGATTACCGGTTCTCCTGTTATGCTCGGTGTTATAAACCTTTCCGGCGCGGTTCCTATGCTTATTCTTTCACTCTTCGGAGGAGCGGTCGCCGACAGGTTTCCTAAGAAGATATTGATTCAATTAAGTCAGATAGGTATGACTCTTGTTTTTCTCGGTTATGCAATTGCCGTAAATATAGGATACCTTACAAAGGAAAACCCGGAATCCTGGTGGGTGCTGCTGGCAGGCGGCACGATCATGGGAATAATCATTGCCCTGGCAATGCCATCACGCGCAGCGATAATACCGGAAATAGTAGATCAGGAAAGACTGATGAACGCTATTTCGTTAAATACGATGGGAATGAGTTTTTTTCAACTGGTCGGTCCCGCTATAGCCGGTTATATTATAGAAGGTTTTGGATATTCCAGCGTGTTTTTCATTATGGCAGGTCTAAACGCCACGGCGATTATCTTTACCTCATTCTTACCGAGAATATTTCCTGCACAGGTAAACCGCAAGAGCGTTCTTAAAGATATTGCCGAAGGTTTCAGATATATCAAGAGTCACCGGACGGTACGCCTTATCCTGGCATTTTTCATTGCCGCTATCTTGCTGGCAATGCCTTTCCAGATGCTTATGCCGGTATTTGCCAAAGACATATTACATGTTGGCGTAGGAGGACAGGGAACGCTTATGAGCATGTCCGGAGTAGGTGCCATCGTGGCTTCACTGATAATCGCCTCTCTACCCTCCAGAAGACGCGCCATTACGTTGCTTTTGTCCAATATAATTATGGGAATAGCTCTGGTCGTTTTTGCTTTTTCGACTTCCTGGCCACTTTCTCTGATGATGATGATTATGGTAGGAATAGGTCGAATAGGCGGTAATACCACGGGCAACGCTCTTTTACAGACTCACACAGAACCTGAATACCTGGGAAGGGTAATGAGTATTATGATGCTGAATTTCGGTCTGAGCGGGTTAGGCACCTTTTTCGCGGGGATACTGGCTGAAACAATCAGCGCTCCCTGGGCTATCGGAGGACTTGCCTTGTTACTGATTGGCATTTCAGTGCTTGCCGTTATTTTGCTTCCGGAATTCAGGAAACTGGATTAGTATAAACCAATACCGACCGAACGTAACTTACCGATTATCTAAAAGAGTCGACTATTTCCAGGAGACTATTAAATCTTCGATAGAGATGGCAGCGAATGTCACGGTCTGCAGTGTCCCTCTTGAACTAAGCTCGAATGCGATTTTGCTGATAGCAGTATTACCGACAGCTTCAATTATTGTTATGAAATCATATGGACCAAGCATCGCATACTGAGCCAGAATTTTACC
>MGML01000008.1:2412-4973 GCA_001796415.1 Chloroflexi bacterium RBG_13_46_14 | reverse complement strand
CTTGCCAGCTATTGAAGGTAACTTCTATTTACGATAAAGTATTTCATATGGAACAACCCACAATTCGCTGGCATAACCTATCGCCGGAAGACTCCCTTTCTGAAATCGATTCACGTATTGACGGTCTCAGTAACAGCGAAGTCCAAAAACGCCAGGAGAAATATGGATTCAATGAGTTACTTGACCGGAAGAAGATTCCCCTCTTCAAGGTATTTTTTCGCCAGTTTCTCAGCCCTTTGATCTATGTTCTGCTTGCCGCCGGAGTCATATCGCTTGTATCGCAGTTTTTCACCGGTGAAAAGCATTATATAGATGCAATCGTTGTTTTTGGAGTGATTATCCTCAACGCAATAATAGGTACCTTCCAGGAAAGCCAGGCTGAAAGAGCGATGGAGGCTTTGCTGGAAATGGCAGCCCCCAGGGCAAAAGTGAAGCGTGACGGAAATATTCAGACAATACCGGCACGTGAGATTGTCCCTGGAGACATCATACTTTTCGAAACCGGTGACAAGGTACCGGCAGATATCAGGCTTATAGAAAGTGCCAACCTGAGAGTCGACGAATCTGCCCTTACCGGAGAATCGATACCGGTGGAAAAACAGGTATCGGCGGTTCCGGAAGACGCCATCATAGCCGAAAGAGTCGATATGCTGTTCATGAGTACAATAGTCACGGGCGGCAGAGCAACAGGGCTGGCGGTGTTGACCGGTATGGATACCGAGATCGGGAAAATCGCCACCGGTTTATCGGAAGTAGAGCAGGAAGATACACCGCTCCAGAAGAATATCAAGAAACTCAGCCAGTACCTGGTCTGGGTATTTCTGGGAGCCAGCGTACTGCTTGTAGTCGTCGGATTAATACAGGGACTGGGACTTTTCGAATTATTCCTGCTTGCGGTTGCCGCCGCGGTTGCATCGATTCCTGAAGGGCTACCTGCAGTAGTGACGGTCGTACTGGCCATCGGAATGCGATCCATGGCACGGCGAAACGCAATAGTGCGAAGACTTGTCGCCGTAGAGACACTGGGTTCGGCAACCGTAATCTGCTCGGATAAGACCGGAACACTGACATTGAACCAGATGACGGTGCGTAGACTATTCACAGATGGCAAATTCGTCGAGGTTACCGGCGAAGGATATATACCGGAAGGAGATTTCCTTGAAGAAAACACTGCGATCAATCCTGCCGATGATGAACAACTCCTCCATCTTTTACGGGCTGGAGTACTCTGCAATGACGCTTCATTAACTGAAAACGCAGGGATACCGGGTATATTTGGAGATCCGACCGAAGGAGCGCTCGTAGTCGCCGCCGCAAAAGCTGGCCTTGAGAAAGCAGACCTTGAGACACAATACCCCCGGGAAGATGAACTCCCCTTCGCCAGTGAAAAACAATACATGGTTACTCTTCATTATATGGCCACTCTCCACTCCCAGGAAGGTAAAAAGACAGCCTATATCAAGGGTTCGGTTGAAAAAATTATCGACTATTGCAGCAGTATCCTGAAAAACAACCAGGTTTCCGGACTAACAGAAAATGACAGAACACGAATCTCCGAAGCTGCGCTGGCCATGGGAGAAAACGCTCTCCGCGTGATCGCAATAGCATACCGGGATTTTCCCACGAAAGACGATAAATTAACCGATAATGATATCCAGAGTGACCTGACATTTATCGGATTGATGGGTATGGCAGACCCACCGCGGGAAGAAGCGAAAAGAGCAATCGAGTTATGCAAACAGGCAGGAATCGTAGTCAAAATGATCACTGGAGACAACAAAATCACCGCCGAATCAGTGGCCCGTCAAATAAACCTCTCCCCCGGGAAAGCAGTAACCGGGGCAGAAATCCAGAAAATGACTGACGAAGAGCTGGCTGAGCAAATCAACAAAATAACGGTCTTTGCGCGGATAGAACCCCTGCACAAGTTGAGAATAGTAAACGCTCTCAAAGCAAACGGAGAGATAGTGGCAATGACCGGTGATGGTGTCAACGACGCACCGGCATTGAAAGCAGCCGATATCGGAGTATCGATGGGGATAACCGGAACCGATGTCGCCAAGGAAGCGTCCGATATGGTGCTGGCCGACGATAACTTCGCTTCCGTTGTATCAGCGGTTGACGAAGGCCGCGCGATATTCAACCGGCTTAGAAATGTTCTTTTCTACACGCTGAACACGAATCTCAGCGAACTTGTAACCCTGATACTTGCCCTTGTGTTCGTAGGGCAGTCTCCATTACTGGCAGTGCAGATCCTGTGGGTCAACCTTGTCACGGACACTGCTGGTGATATCCCTCTCGGTATGGAACCTAAAATAGGCGATGAACTGTCACAACCGCCAAGACATCCCAGTGTAGGCCTCATGTACCCGGGCCTGTTCATACGGATAGCGGTAATGGCAATTCTGATAGGCCTGGGCACTTTCCTGATATTCCGATGGGCTGAACCAAGAATGAGTATCGACGAGGCACGAACACTTGCCTTCTGCGCAATAGTAGCGTTCGAATGGCTTATGGCGTTCAGCGCTCGTTCGGACGAACACACCATTCTGAGACTGGGG
>MGML01000008.1:2143-2338 GCA_001796415.1 Chloroflexi bacterium RBG_13_46_14 | reverse complement strand
CTCGTCCAGTAATCGCGATACAATTCTTTCTTTGCGATAGATACAGTAGAAATCACGTTTCAGAGTCAGTCCTTCGACATTCACCGTTTCAACCATACCCAGTGAAAGACTCTTTTTGATGGCATAATTCGAAACAAAAGCAATTCCCGATCGGGATTCTACGGCCGAAACAACGGCTTCGGTAGTACCAAGAAT
>MGML01000008.1:0-2067 GCA_001796415.1 Chloroflexi bacterium RBG_13_46_14 | reverse complement strand
TCACTTACGACGACCTGGATCTGCACGGAAGGATGCAGTGTTTTGAACTCACTGAGAAGTGGCGGGAGTATAAAATCACCGGGAATGGTACTTGCCGATATGAACAGGTTGCCGATTACTTCTTCACGCAACTGATTCATATCCTCCAGCATGCCGACGTACTCATTCTGAACTTTACGGGCGAAAGAAAGAAGCCGTTTACCGGGTTCGGTGAGAGTCAGTTTCTTTTGTTTACGGTCGATAAGCCGAACTCCAAGGTCCTGTTCAAGTTTCTGTATCTGAAACGATACCGCCGGCTGGCTTATTCCAAGCTTCTTCGCTACTTCTGAAAAATTGCCGGTTGTGACTACTTCAATATAGGTTTTCAAATGGTCCAGGTTCATTCATCAGCCTCATTCAAGTTATATGCCACTCTATTATAACAAATGCTTATTGCGAGCATTATACCATCGGTAAAATATGGTGCGAAAATCCCTGGAGTAACACGAATACAGCCTTTGTAGATTTATAAATAGAATAGCTATGCAAACAGAAGTTTCGCTGCTTGAGCGGTATACCGTTCAAGGAAGCCGCCAGGTTTACGAAAGGCTTCGACATCATCCTGCCGGGGATGAATTATCTCTCCCTCTTTCAGTAATCCGGTGTTTATTAAGATATCAACCTCTTTACCTTCAGACCTGTGATAACCGATCGCACCGGCAACCGCCGCGCCAAGAGCGGCACCGCCCGCTTCTATGGGTGTTACCGGCCTGTTCCAGACAGCGGCTATTCTCCTCAGTATTTCACGGCTGTTCCTGGCGCCGCCGGTAACATGTAATGTTTCGTCGGTTTGCCTGGTAAATCCCTTCGAATAGGTATAGACCGCAGCCAGTGTAGTCTCGATAAGAGCCGTATAATCAAGCCCCAAATCAGGAGTAAAATCGCCGATCCTGGAAATATCGATACTGCCGGATGGTGGGAAAGACTCGTTCCTGGGCTGCCAGAACAGAAAATTTTCACCAACTGGTGTTTTCTGCAAAGCTTCTTCGGCTGTCGCGTATTCATTTTTTTTAAGCCCGTACATCGCCCTGAGATTATCCCATACAATTACCCCATTTGTACGCGTGCCGAACATGAACGGCCTGCCGATACCGTCGTACATGGCGCTGGCATAACCGCTCATATCCAGGGTTTTCCCATCGGTGGAAACCATATTCACGATGCTGGTGCCAAGACTCAGTAAATCGCCGGTCACAAGTACCTTCGACTGCGGATTATCTCCCGAACCGGCGATAATTTTACAGGTTGGTAAAAATAAATATTTCGAGACGAAATAGGCGGAAATATTTCCGACAACCGAATCCGGCGAGACAATTGCGGGAAGCTTGTTCTTAAGGGCTTCTTCACCACCAGGTAGTCCTTCGGAAACAGCCCGTATAAGCTCCTCCGACCATTTTTTCCGCCGGTAATCCATTAATGCCATTCCGCTGGCATTACCGAAATCGACCGGAACATTCGAATTACCCGTTAATACGGCGGGAATGAAGCTGCTGATTAGTTGAATTTTTTCCGTACGGCTGTAAACATCAGGTAGTTTCTGTCCTGTTTTCCTGATTACTATCCCGGTAAATCTTAAGGGTGCATCCGCGCCAGACAACTCGATCATCCTTCGTTTACCACCGACATGATTACGGATAAAGTCTGCCTGCTCATTCGTATCTGAGGTCATCCATATCGGAGCTTTGTCCCAGGCGAGACTTTCTTTCAGAAGTGAATTCAGATCCGACTGTCCGGATTCTTTATCAAGTAATTTTCTGAATATATCAGGGGCTTTCCTGTTCAGGTAAACATGGCCGTGCTGCTGTCCGGAGGTATTAATCACCGCTACGTCACCGAGAGCGACATCCTTTTTTAAATCAGCGAATAATGCATCGAGTGCCGCCAGGAATAATTCGACAGGCTGGTTGGCTTCACCTTCGGAATCAGGCGGCAGTATATAGTCCTCCGGTCTGATACCGAAGGTGTTCAGTCGCGTATCTCGACAGTAATCCAGCGAGTGTTCATAGACAACCGACCACGCGTCCATGT
>MGML01000007.1:9604-10438 GCA_001796415.1 Chloroflexi bacterium RBG_13_46_14 | reverse complement strand
AATCATAACGATAATGCCGAAAACGAGACTTGCTATCCCCATCCATAGACCTAAAGCTGGTAATGTTATAGCTGGCATCTGACTTTGACCTCCTTTCTAAAATAGTTAATAAACCTGTATGTTTAACCAAGCTAGACTACACAAGTATCAACGCTTATCTGGATATCCAGTTCCCTTAAACGGTCTTTTCTTCGACCGATTTTAATACCACCCATTGCGTTTTTCTTAGCTTTGTAGCTTTCACCCGAGTTCGCAATGATCTGTCCATTCGTATGGACTAGCCTCCAGCGGAACTGCCCTGATTTGTCCTTGTAGATTTCAAATTTTACTGCTATGGTTATCCTCCTTTCATTAATCGTATCGGCGGCTGCTTCCCCTTTAAGGTAGGTGCAGTTCGAATTAATACTAGAGATAATTATTAGTTTTAGAGACAAGTTTTAATATTCGTAACATCACGTATTAATTCGGTAATAACATACCTATTTATGCGATGGTAGAGGAGGATTCTTCAAGAGGTTTACGTTCAAAAGTAGATCGCGGCAGGCCTAAACGATATAAACGAGGCTAATATCACTCAACTCGTGCAGGCAAGTGTGTTATTAGACCAACTATTTAGTGTTGTTTAAGAAGGGACTGTTTTCATTCTATTTATGTTCTACCTCCCAGCAACATCACTGCAATTCAACCTTATTTGATCTTAAGTATTCTGGGCTAACATCTAATGTCAAGCGAAAATATTTTTGGCAATAATAAGTAAATACCTATTTGCTATTAGTTTTACTGTTAGACCTTCACCGGAGAAATAGGCGGTTTCTGAGCAATGGTTTAGGTTGG
>MGML01000007.1:9269-9581 GCA_001796415.1 Chloroflexi bacterium RBG_13_46_14 | reverse complement strand
TGATGGGTTTACTATATTAAGTGAAAAGAGGAAAAAGGATTTATCGAAGTGGATGTTAGAGAGTACAAGTAATCAGCAAGCGAAAACAAAATATCTAAACCCCTTCGAATATCTTTGCGGTGATGAGATTATGTGTGGCATAGTGGGCTATATAGGAAATCAGCAAGCGGAGCCTATTCTAATGGACTGCTTAAGTCGATTGGAATATCGAGGCTACGATTCATCTGGAATAGCTGTACGTGAAAACAATCAAAATAACGATATTAGAGTTTACAAGGACGCAGTTCGAGTAGCTGCTCTTCAAAAAAAATC
>MGML01000007.1:6676-9217 GCA_001796415.1 Chloroflexi bacterium RBG_13_46_14 | reverse complement strand
GGCCCACCGTCATTGTTAAATGCTCATCCTCATTTGGACTGTTCCGGCAAATTTGCTGTTGTTCATAATGGCGTAATAACCAACTATCGGGAATTAAAACGGCAATTAATAAGTGAAGGGCACAATATTGTTTCTGAGACAGATACCGAAGTAATTCCTCATCTGATTGAAAAATTCTATGAGGGTAATCTGGAAAATGCAGTTAAACTTGCCACAGCGCTATTGATTGGTTCTTATGCTATCGTTGTCCTCTGCAAAGGTGAACCCAAGCTGGTCGTAGCCAAAATGGGTAGTCCATTGGTTATCGGTATAAGGGATTGCGAGAAATTCATTGCCTCTGATACGCTGGCAATAATCAGCTATACAAACAAGGTTGTATATCTAGAAGACGGTGATTTCGGAGTAATTACAGAGGATGATGTCGTATTTACGAGAAACGGAGAAGAGATTTGCAGAGAAGAAAAACGAGTTAATTGGTGTAAGGAGGATGCTCAGAAGACGGGTTACGATCACTTTATGATAAAGGAGATTCATGAGCAACCAAGAGTAATCCGCGATACGATTGTAGCAAATGCTCTATTGGATAATAAGCTTGCCATTGGCAAGGGCATACAATCCTTAAAGATAATTGCCTGCGGCACTTCATATAATGCCGGTCTCGTTGGGGAATACATTATCGAAGAACTTCTGGGTATTCAGACAACCGTTGTTTTCGGTTCTGAATTCAATCACCGTCGGGCGATATTTCCCAATGAAGCAATTGTGATAACTCAATCCGGTGAAACTGCAGACGTATTGTCGGCTATGAAAACGATGCAGAATGCAGGGGTAAAGATGTTTGTTATTACAAATGTGCCGGGAAGTACCGCAAGCCGCCTATCTGACCGTACGATTTATACCAAAGCCGGACCAGAAGTAAGTGTTGCGTCCACCAAGTGTTTCACCGCTCAGTTAATATCCTTATATCAATTAGTCTTGTTACATCCTGATGTCGACCACGAGATCCGTGAGCAACTGGTTGTAGAACTCAATAATTTGCCGAATAAGGTAGAAAAGCTCTTCGAACTGGAACCCCAGATCATGGAATGTGCCAAATATTTAGCACAATATAAAGATGCCTTCTATATCGGCAGAGGTGTTAACTTCCCGATAGCTCTTGAGGGAGCATTAAAGCTAAAGGAGATTTCATATATTCATGCTGAAGGCTATGCTGCCGGGGAATTAAAACACGGGCCTTTCGCCTTGCTTAATAAAGGGATGCCGGTGATTGCTATTGTAGCTCAAGACGGTAATCACGAATCTATGCTGATTAGTATCAAGGAAATTAAGGCAAGAGAAGCATATGTCATAGCACTGGCTGATGAAGATGACAGGACAATTGATAATTCAGTGGATGTGGTATTAAAAATACCGCACACTCATCCTTTATTGTCACCGGTACTGCATACAATACCGTTACAATTGCTTGCCTATTATACTGCCAAATTTTTAGATCGTCCTATTGATTTTCCGCGCAACCTGGCGAAAAGCGTTACTGTCGAATAATAATAATAATTACATACTGAAAAAGTAAAAATAAAAATCATGAATCTTAGTCGAGATGAATAGCGGTGGAATAGCTACCGAAGGGGAATTAGATGTGAAGCACATAAAGGTAGTAATAGCTGAAGAGCAACAAAACATCAGGGAGACCCTGCGGTTGTTGATCTCGTCAGAACCGGATATGCAAATTGTCGGCGAAGTAAATAATGGTTTTGATGCACTTGATATGGTTGGGAGTTTGCACCCGGATATTCTAATACTAGGTTTAAATGCCAGTAACACGCTTGAGATTGTCAGGCTGGTTAATCACCGCTTTCCCAATACTGCCGTTGTCATACCCCGTCAGGGTAACAACGAAGACCGCATAATGGAAATGATGCGAGCTGGCGTAAAAACATACGCTCTTAAAACATCTTCTTCGATAAAATTTATAAACACCATAAGGAAGGTTAGTTCTAGCCAAACATCTTTAAATACTCCTGTTTCCGAGAGAGCCGCGCCAAAGGCTACTCGCTACCTTGAAAAGTCTACTATCGACCCTTATGAAGTTCTAACTAAAAGAGAACGCGAGGTTTTAAATCTAGCAGTCAGCGGTCTCACCAATGCTATGATTGCAGATCGGCTTTGCATCAGCCGGCGTACTGTTGAAATTCACCGTGCTAATATGCTGAGAAAACTTGGTCTTCGTAACCAGTATGAACAGCTAAGAAAATACGCGATTGAGCGAAAAATATTGGTAGATACTAACCAGAATAAATAGAAGAATTCGTTTAGACAAGATTCACACAGCAAATTTATTCCACCATTAGCGACAGTAAAAATATATATGTATTACGGCAATACTGCAGTAAACACTACAGTAACATTCATAATACTTTTATATGGGGAGATCACTTTCAGAGGATGCCACATGGACCAATAACAACATCCATCAAGTAAACTATGGCGGAGCAACACAGAGCATTCAAAACGGAATATTGCGGCACCAGGGTGGGGTTG
>MGML01000007.1:4662-6650 GCA_001796415.1 Chloroflexi bacterium RBG_13_46_14 | reverse complement strand
GACATCGGCGTATTGAAAATTTTCCCGGACAACTATGAGGCCGAGGTTGCCGTTAATCCTAGTATTAAAGCTGGAAGTGCGATTATCTGTCCGAGATACGCTACAGTCTCCAATAAGTGCGAAAGCTTTATGGATATATTCTGGAATAATGCGGATCTTAGTGTGGTTGGGAATATTTGGACACAACTTTCACCTGCTGTGAAGGTAAATGACCCGATTAAAGCCGGAACCTGGTACAAATTGACTGCCGTCATTGCCAAGCAAGATAATATGAATCGTTTAATAGTAATGATTGACGATACTAATTATACTGACGAAACTGATTCCTCCACCCTAACGAATCCCTGTCTGGCTTTAATAACCTATGACCTTAACAGAGTTTATGATGTATCCTACGATAATTTCCGGGTCAGGGAATACGCTGCTACCGAACCAAACATAGTGACGGGAAGTGAGTCTACCTATACCCCGGCAAACAAAGTAAATACTGTTATGTGGGTAGTAATCGGTGCGGTGGCATTAATAGTTATACTAATAATCATTGTCATATTCGCAGTACGCAGGAAGAAACACTAAAGAAATAATCAAGAGGGGGGAGCTTAAGCTCCCTCCTCTTGATTATATGGAACATATTTCAATTCAATAGCTAATAGCGGTTTGAGACCCAGAGTAGTCCCTTATCTTTCAACTGTTGATAAAATCAAAACGTTCACCCAATTTCAAACAATGAGCAAACCCGTTAAGAAATCCTAGCGTATAATCTGAGCTTTTACTGTCTAAAAGTGTCTCTGCCTCCATCAAAGCAGAAGCTCCTGCTATTTCTACCTCTACAGCCTTACACAAACTTTCCTGTTTGAGTCTCAATTCCGTTATCGTTTTGTAGATATCATCTTTGTTCATCATAATATCTTACCGTCCGTATTCTGTTTATTTAACTTCTTTACTTCTTTAATACCCACCAACCAGGTGAATGGTCCAGGTTACCAGTAAGGGTTGCCCCAATCGTAAGAAGGTTCGGGAAATCGGTTGTTGAGGCAGCAATCCATAACTGCTGACCGGCCGTAACCCCGGTTGCGGTGGTGCTGGTAACCTTAAGGTAGAAGCTATACTCATTAGCCGCTCCGCTTGCGATGGGCTTGTTTGCAACGGTACCAATTGTATTCCCTGATACCATGCTTAGGGTCGGAGAGGGTGTGGTAGGAGAATACGATTCAATTAGTGTGATATAGCTCGCTAACCAAGTTGGTAAAGCGATGTATGAACTACAGACATATTCAGCCTCAATACCGTTGCTCCAGGCGGCCACAGTAAGATTAGCCGCCGTAGTTGCATCGTTTACGCCCTGTGTCAAGAACCATGTCCGGCTCTTCCATTTAGTCTGGCTGTCAGTTAGTGGGGCATTATTCCAGACCTCGGAGCTATTTATGAAATCGCAGTAATTCATTATGGAATCAGACCACGAATCAACACCGGCGTTGAAGACAACCTTAAGCCCTAATGAATGAGCCCTGGCAGATAACCGTTTCAGATAGTTAAGAGCGGAAGTTGAGGGAAAAGAAGACACTTCATCTACAAATACGCCATAAGCCCCGGCTTTGGCAATAGCATCAATGTATTTAAGATTAGACTGCAAATCATTGGGTATAGCCTGTGACACCGTACCTTCATATCCACCATCTATATACTCAAAGTACTTGATTCCCGCTGACATAAATTTGCTAATATTGGCATTCCCTCTCCATGGACCTGCCGGGCTATTATTAACTAAGTATTTAGGGTTGGCATTGATGATACTTTGATCAGTAATACTACTGTTTGAGCCATAATAAATTAAGTTAATGGAGACCGTGGCAGATGCAGCGGTTACCCCGTTGGCCGCTCCAATTGGAGTGAAACCGAATACTCCTATCAAAGACGCTACCACAGTAACGATAGTGATAATTTGAAGTATTACTTTAGTGCTGAGTTTTAAGAAAAATGATTTTAAC
>MGML01000007.1:2820-4608 GCA_001796415.1 Chloroflexi bacterium RBG_13_46_14 | reverse complement strand
TATATTTAAACCTATTACCTAGTATAATGCCTATAATTCGGCTTGTATATGAGTAAATACGTAGTAGAAAAAGACCGGTAGATAGTAATTGAGCGTAAACTATAAACGAAAGTACTAGCAGAATGCCTGTTTGGGAGTTTAACAAATAAGTCCAAAGCACCATTTAGATGGAACATATAGAGGAAACATCATCTTTTTCAGATAGTGAACTGCTACTTGAGTTATTAAACAAGTGTTTTCGAGTGCCGGAGCCATACTCCCAAGATGCTATGGGTTGTCCGGGAATTTCTGATAAGTCCTTGACAATCGTATACGCTGAGTATAACATCGGGGTGAAGTCTGAGATGAGTAAGGTCACCTCATTACAATGTGATTAGGGAACCCGGCTTAAACAGGTTGTGTATGTTTTTCCGTAATATCAACAACGATTGATTACACAGGAATCCCCGGTTATTTTCAATCTATTTTATTAGGAGAATTAAAGCCATGAGTCCCAGAAAGAACAGACAGCCAGCTGAGGCAGTAGCTGTAAAAGCCCCTCAGAGGGTCCTGAAGAAATCCCCTACCGGAATACTCGGATTTGATGAGATTACCAACGGTGGTGTGCCTAAAGGCCGTTCCTCTCTAATGGTAGGTGCAGCCGGTTCGGGAAAAACTGTCTTCGGGATGGAGTTTTTGGTGCGGGGAGCTCTTCAGTATGGGGAACCCGGGGTCTTCATGAGCTTTGAAGAGAATGAGACCGACCTGGCAAATAACTTCAGTTCCCTCGGTTTTAACCTGGATGACCTGATTACCCGTAAACTGCTTTTCATTGATTATGTTTATATTGAAAGAAGAGAGATCCAGGAGACCGGTGAATTTGACCTTGACGGCATCTTCATCCGGCTCGGCAGCACCATCGATGCCATCGGCGCCAAGCGCGTGGTGCTGGATACGCTGGAAGCTCTCTTCTCAGGAATCAGCGAGGAAGCCATACTCCGGGCAGAACTCCGGCGTTTGTTCCGCTGGCTGAAAGAAAAAGGTGTGACGGTGGTAATTACCGCTGAGCGTGGAGTAAACTCGATGACTCGTTACGGCCTTGAAGAGTACGTTGCGGATTGTGTTATCCTGCTTGATATGCAGATGATTGACCAGATTGCCACGCGGCGGATGCGGATTATTAAATATCGCGGTTCCAAGCATGGGACTAACGAGTATCCATTCCTCATCGATGAGAACGGCATTACAGTTATGCCTATTACATCCATCGGCCTATTGCATAAGGCTTCTTTGGAAAGAATCTCCTCCGGTATTGAACGGCTGGATACGATGCTGAGTGGGGGATTCTACCGTGGTAGCAGCATCCTGGTTTCCGGTACGCCGGGTACCGGAAAGACTACCATGGCTGCACACTTTGCAAACGCCACTGCCCGGCATGGTGAACGTTGCCTCTACTTTGCCTTTGAAGAGTCTCCGAACCAGATTATCCGGAATATGAAATCTATAGGTCTTAATCTGGAACAATGGGTAGAAAAGGGACTCTTACAGTTCCATGCTTCCCGTCCTTCTCTTTATGGTCTGGAAATGCACCTGGTCACTATGTACAAGCTCATTGAAGATTTTAAACCCAGCATGGTAATAGTGGACCCGATTTCTAATCTGATTACGGTAGGCTCTCTCAGCGAAACCAAGTCCATGCTAACACGGTTGATTGATCACATTAAATCCAAACAGATTACCGCTTTCGTTACCAGCTTAACCACCATGGGAGAGAAGCTGGAGTCCACCGAAGTCGGAGTTTCTTCTCTG
>MGML01000007.1:564-2719 GCA_001796415.1 Chloroflexi bacterium RBG_13_46_14 | reverse complement strand
CAGGGAGTTTCTCTTTACTAAAAAGGGTATCCAATTAATAAATGTCTATATCGGTCCGGCCGGGGTACTCACCGGGAGCGCTCGTCTAACTCAGGAAACTCAAGAGAAAGCCCAGGCACTGTCTCGCCAGCAGGAGATTGAGCGTAACCGGCGGGAAATTGATCTTAAGCAGCAGATTATGGAGTCTCAGATTAGTGCCATACGCTCTCAATTCGAAGCAGACAAAGAAAATCTGGAGATAGCGTCTAACCAGAAAAAAGCGGTCGGGCAAATATTAATTGCTGACCGTCAGGATATAGCCCGCCAGCGTAAAGCGGATAAAGAGTCGGTGGGAAAAACTAAAAAATTAGGTGGAGGTTAAAATAATGACCGCTACTAAGAAAAAAAATACCCGGGAATCAAAGGCGAAAGCAGGAGTATCTACAAAAGAATTCTGGGAATTGAGACTATACGTAGCCGGGCAGACTGAAAAATCGGTTACGGCTTTTGCTAACCTCAAGGCGATATGTGAAAAGCATTTATCCGATAAATACCGTATCGAGGTTATTGACCTTCTTAAAAATCCGCAGCTGGCCAAGGATGACCAAATCATCGCTCTGCCAACCCTGGTCCGAAGATTGCCTCCACCCATAAGAAAGATTATCGGCGACCTTTCTAAAACTGACCGGGTTTTGGTCGGGCTTGACTTGCGTCCGGGAGAGTAATCAATGGGTAATAAAGGAAAGAACGTGAAACCCAATAAAGATCCCACAAAAGCACTGGAGAAGGCGGTCGTAGACCGGAGAAACCAGAAATACATATTGCGTCTATATGTTAGCGGTTTAACTATAAGGTCTACCCGAGCAATTGAAAATCTTCGCAAAATCTGCGAGGAAAACCTCAAGGGTCGTTATGATCTCGAAATAATTGATATCTTCCAGCAAACGGAAGCAGCCCGTAGCGAGCAGATTATCGCGGCACCGACTCTTATCAAAAAATTGCCGCTTCCATTGCGTAGATTCATCGGTGACCTATCTGATACAGAACGTATCCTGGTGGGGTTGGAGATAAAATAAAAGCACTAGGGTGAGTAGTTTATGGATAAAATCCGTGACCTCAAAAATCAGATAGAGGAGTTGAAGTTGCGGCTCTCTGAGAGCCAGGAGACTCTCCAGGCTATTCAGACTGGAGAAGTGGATGCTCTGGTGATGCAGAGCCCATCCGGCGAGCAGATCTATACCCTCAAGAATGCTGAACACCCTTACCGTGTGATGGTGGAGACCATGAGTGAGGGAGCAGCTACGCTTGCCCCCGATGGTACCGTTTATTATTGCAATCATCAGTTGGCATCGCTACTTAAAGTACGGCTGAACAAAATAATTGGCTCGCTACTGTTTAATTACATTATTCCAGCCCACTTATCGACGTTTCAATCGGTTCTTCAACGAGCGGCTCTCGGTACTAGCAGAGCTGAGATTGAGCTAAAAAGCGCGAAGGGTGCCGGTATTCCGGTGCTGGTTTCCGCACAGGCTTTGTTTTTAGAAAATAACCGAATGGTCAGTCTAATAGTAACAGACCTGTCAGAGCAAAAGCGTACGGAACAGATTATTGAATCGGAAAAGTTTGCACAGACCTTACTTGAGCAGGCTGCGGATGCCATCATAGTATGTAATAATGACAGGATCATCATCAGAGCTAGTGAAAGGGCTCATAACCTAATTGGAACGAACATTCAAGGATTGAGCTTTGACAGTGTTTTTGAACAATTCCACCCGGTTTTAGCAACCGGTAACGGGGCACTTCAAGAAATCAGTAGGAAACCGGTGTGTTTTTCAGCCCTCCACCGGGGTGAAATCCCTACAGGTAGTGAAATAGCGTTAATCATGAACGACCAGGCTAAACAGAGTTTTATACTTAATTTCAGTCCCCTTTCACAGGATGATGCTACGATTGGTTATTCCATCTCCTTAACCGATATCACCAACCAGAAGAAAGCAGAGGAAGCTTTGACCAAAGCCAAAGATGAACTCGAGATTAGAGTAAAGGAGCGAACCCGGGAATTGGAGCTGGCTAATGAACAGCTCAGGCAATATAGCTATAAGCTTACTCAGGTTCAGGAGGAAGAAAGAAAGCGTGTTGCTTATGAACTGAGTGATGAATTAGCTCAGACTCTCAC
>MGML01000007.1:237-462 GCA_001796415.1 Chloroflexi bacterium RBG_13_46_14 | reverse complement strand
CGTGCAAGATGCAAAAACATTCAGTAACGAATTAAGACCAAGCATTCTGGGGAATCTAGGTTTACTCGAGGCACTGCGAGCAATCATCGACGAAATAAATAGAGACGGAGAATTGGAAATAGTCTTAAAGATGACCGGAGCTAAAAGACGTCTGCCTGATGAAATAGAGACAACTCTTTTTCGTATCACGAAGGAAGCTATAAACAATATTGTAAAGCACTCTGA
>MGML01000007.1:0-126 GCA_001796415.1 Chloroflexi bacterium RBG_13_46_14 | reverse complement strand
AGGCAACTATGGCCTTATCGATATGAGGGAAAAAGTACATCAAATCGGGGGAGAATTCAAAATTAACTCGGATATCGGAGAAGGAACGACCATAACCGTTACAGTGCCCTTGCAATCGAACTAACC
>MGML01000006.1 GCA_001796415.1 Chloroflexi bacterium RBG_13_46_14 | reverse complement strand
GCCAGTTGAGCTAGCGGCCCGTGCACAATCTCCAGTTTAACAAACCTCTGGTATTTCCTGCAAGATTTACCTGGTTCTAGCTCTGGTGAAGGACGGCTTTGGCAAGATCCCATGAGTAATCGTAGAGGTGCAATCCTTTACTGGCAGCAACTATTTCTCCGTCTCCGACGCCTATCTCGCTTGCCATATATTCCTTTAAAATCTGGATTCCTCCCAGGTTGGCGGGAAACCCTCCCCAGAGATCCCACGACCTGAAGTAAACGAAAAAGTGCAGCTTATCGTTCCGGATTTTTGTATCGATTCCCCGCAGGCATTGAGGATCTTTGAGGAGTATCGATGCGCTGCTGCCGACGGCCATATAACCCTGGTTCGTGTTATAACCGTCTTCCCTGTACATCTTGATTACTTCCGGAATCTGTTTTTCCAGGTCTTCGCCATACGTATACTGCTCGTTATCTTCTTTGTGACCGGTCATCAGGTAGGGTAGATACCCGTCTATATATTCCTGGGTAACGGGTGCAGGTATTCCCGGAGGTACATCGGGAATCAGCGGGCGGGTGCCGGGGTATTCAATCCTGATCACCACATAATCGAACTCTTTCCTTTTCATACCCTCATAACTGCCGCGTTCGATAATATAGTCCGAGCCTTCCTTTTGAATACGGTAAAGGGCCTGGAACCAGGCTTCAGATAAGGTTTTAGCTTCTATAAAGGTGATATTCATGCAACAATCCTGTTGAGTGGTTATTTTCTGAAAAGATGAAAGAACCTGTCTTCGTATTCATCGAAGAGTCCCCATCGTTCCAGTTCGTCTTTTAGTTCACCGGGTTCGCGTTCACCGTTCGCCACCTGTTCGAACATCTCATTGATTTTTTCTTTTGCGCCTGAGGGTGTTCCGCGTGAGTCCATTTCCATCAGCCCCCTGGATTCAAGCTGTCTGAAATTATGGGGTGCTGAGGTACGTGTAATTTCGAAGATGAATTTCATAAGGGAGACGTCCCAGAGCGTATCCTCTCCCTTTATTATTGCCGCTAGTTTATCTTCCCGCCTGTCTATTTTTTCGTTCAGCTTGTCAACCACTGAACGCATAGTATCGGAGACAATGTTGAGTTCTTTGGGTTCATTTCGGTATGCATAAACCAGCCCGTGAATACTTCTTTCTCCGAATTCTTCTATCAATGCCTGGAAATACCTCCTGGCTTCAGCACTGAATCCTTCAAGGTTGGACAGGTAATACGGAGTAACGATCTTCGGTCTTTCAGCGATTACCCTGCCTTCTCTTATTACGGTTTCAGACACACCGTCTATTATCTCCGCATAAGCAGGCTCGGTTAACAGGTAATAATAGATGTTCGTTGTCCCGAACGTGTATAAATTCTGCTTCGGAGTCCGGAGTATCTCGGTGTTCCTGACTGCTTGTTCTATCCTCTTATCTATATCCATTCTATACTACTCAACCAATCTGCAAGGTGATTTAAGGTATCTCAACTAATTCGCGGATGTATTCATTCAGGTGACTAACGTACTGGCCGTTAATCTGCTGCTGGATCTTTCGCCATTCCTGCTGGAACTGGGGCTGTTTCTCTACATCGATTTTTGCACCCATCATGGGACTCATCTGCTGTTTTAATGCCATTTGAATTTTCTCTCCCAGTTCAGCTTTTAACGATTCGTAAGCCTGTTTTTTTTGCTGCTCCCCCTGTTCTGCAAAATGGTTGAAAATATACCTTATTTTGCTGAAAAGGTTTTCAACCGCCACCTTGTCATTCTTGATTATTTTTAGCCCGTCCATCGCCTTTTTATTGTTCTGCTTAATGTGATCGTTTATCGGCAAACTGATGTTTCTTGCCAGGATTCCGGAGGCGCCATTGATGATATACTTTCTGATTTTCTCATCGTAACCATTCAATTCAGCCAGTAGATTTACTTTCTCCTTGAGATAGCGACCGGCAAGTTTTTCTCCTTCCGGAACGTATTTCCACTGAAGTTTCTCCTCTTCAGTCGGATCGTCCATCTGGTTTACCTTTTCCATTGCTATCTCTAAAGCACTTTTAATATCACCCATATATAGTTACCTTACCTTAGAATTCATACTCCATACCAGTATTAATTATACAATATGGCTGGAAAAGCTCAAATAACAGGTAGTGGATCTTAAAAAGTGTGTATTAACCGGCTCTATCAGGTTCGATTGCACTGAGGGTTTCGAACATATGGTAGTACAGACCTTTTTTAGCCAGGAGTTCCTTGTGCGTACCCATTTCCACTATTCTACCGCTCTGGAGTGCCAGGATACGATCAGCACTGGTAACCGTAGATAACCTGTGTGCAATGATAAGACAGGTGCGGCCTTTAGCCAGTCGACGGAGTGCTTCCTGCATTATTCGCTCAGTGTTGGTGTCTACATTTGAAGTAGCTTCATCCATTATCAATATGGGAGGATCGGCCAGAATAGCTCGGGCAAGGCAGGTAAGCTGGCGCTGACCGGCACTAAGGTTACCACCTCTCTCACCTACCTGTGTATCGTAACCCTTGTCCATTCGTGATATAGCTTCGTGCACACCGGCTGCCTGGGCAGCTTGGATGACATCCTCGCGGGATGCTTTAAGGCGTCCGTAACGGATATTGTCTTCAATCGTACCGGAGAAAAGGAAGGCTTCCTGGGGAACGATACCTACCTGTCTTCTCAATGACTGCTGAGTAACCGAACCTATGTCGTATCCGTCCAGGATGATCTGGCCTTCATCGATCTCGTAAAGTCGTGAAACCAGGTTCATAAGACTACTCTTTCCCGCGCCGGTTGGTCCGATTATCGCGATCGTTTCACCTGGATTCACTTCAAGGTTGATATCATGGAGGACCTCCACTCCTGGCTCGTAAGAGAAATGGATATGGTCGAATATGATGTGACCCTTGATATCCGGCATATCTATCGCATCTTTAACGTCTTGTATCTCAGGTTCGACATCCAGCAATTCGAAAATTCGCTGTCCCGAGGCCATGGCTCTCTGGAGCATAGTATACTCCGAAGTCAACTGCATGATTGGCTCGAAGAAGCGCTGGATGTACATGATAAAGCCAAGGAGAACGCCGACACCCATTATCCCCTGCATGACCTGGTACCCGCCGTAGACGATCAGCAGCGAATAGGCAATAGCTGTCATAATCTGGACGGTAGGCATCATAAAGGCCTGAAGTCTGGCGGCGCTGATATTGGCATCCAGGTGTTCTCTGTTGACGCTGTCGAACTGGTTGAGATTTACTGCCTCGCGTGATAAACTCTGGACTGCCCTGACTCCCGATATGGTTTCCTGCAGTTGGTCGTTAACTTCAGCGATTGCCCGTCTCACCCTGATGAATGCTTTTCGGGCGTATTTCTGCCAGATATATACTATCAATACCAATATAGGTACGACGATGAGAGTAAGCAGGGCGAGTTTCCAGTTCATCGTCATCATTACAATCGCTATTCCTACCAGCGTCAAAAGACTCGTGATCATGTTAAGGATACCGTTGGTCAGTACTTCCTGTAGCTGGTTGATGTCGTTCTGGACACGTGACATTATCTTACCGACCTTGTTGTGGTCGAAGAAAGCCAGTGACAGTTCATGGAGATGGTCGAACATCTCGTTTCTCATCCTGTACAGAATGGACTGCCCCGCGTATGCCAGGTACCGATGCGCCATGAACTCACCTACCCAAGTCAATACTGCCACAGCAAGTAAAATGATAGCTATAATCCCGAGGCCGCTGACTTTGCCGGTCTGTATAAAATCATCGGTAGCGATTGCTATGATGTACGGGGTAGCGAGCTGGGCAAACATGCGTATTAGCATACCGGCAGCGCCAGCTGCCATCCATCTTTTAACAGGACCGATATATTTGAACATCCGGGTGTATATTCTGGTGTCGTATATGTTGCCTAATATTTCCTGTTCGTCATCATCGGCATCCATGGCCCCGTACAGACGTCCCTGGGGTCCACCGCCGTGGAAGTGGCCGCCGCCACCTCCTCCTCCGCCGTGAAACATACTACTGTTCCTCCGTATGATTTTCTTCCTGTGACATCAACTGTGACTGGTATATCTGGTAATAAAGACCTTCTCTAGCCATGAGTTCGTTATGGTTGCCCTTTTCAACTACCTCACCCTTTTCAAGCATCAGGATAAGGTCGGCATTTTTAATAATCGGCAGACGGTGAGTGATGATGAATGTTGTCCGTCCGATAATAAGCTTGTCCAGTGCCTGGCGTATCAGTTTTTCGGTTTCTGCATCGACGCTGGACATCGAGTCATCCAGGATCAGGATGCTGGGATTAATCAGCAGGGTTCTGGCTATAGCCAGTCGCTGTTTTTCACCGCCTGAAAGAGTAAGCCCTCGTTCGCCAACCCAGGTATCGTAACCATCGGGAATGGTCAGAATGAAATCGTGCAGATGAGCTGCCTTGGAAACTGCTTCTATCTGTTCCATTGTCGCATTCACCGCGCCATAAGCGATATTGTCCCGGATCGTCCCTGAAAAAAGGAAAATGTCCTGCTGTGATATTCCTACGTTGTGCCGGAGTGATGATATAGTCACGTCCCGTATGTCTATCCCGTCCACCGCGATCGAGCCACCGGTTACATCGTAAAATCTAGAAATCAGGTTGGCTATAGTACTTTTACCGCTTCCCGAACCACCGAGAAGCGCAACAAGCTGACCTGGTTCGGCATGGAAACTGACATTTTTCAACGTCGGGGCAACGGAATCATAGCTGAAACTGACGTTTTCGAACGTTACCGATCCCTCGCCTTTCCCTAGTTCTTTTGCGTCCGGTTTTTCCTTGACTGCTGATTCAGTATCGAGAATCTCAAGGATACGCTGTCCTGCTGAAACAGTACGGGTAATCATATTTACCATCATTCCGGCCTGCCGGACCGGCATCACCATCATATTAACGTAGAGAATAAACTGGGTGAGATCACCTATTGTCATATTCCCTTCGACAACCTGCGCACCGCCATACCACAGTATAAGTATCGTCGGCAGTCCCATTACCAGCATCATCATCGGCATATTAACAGACATTTGTTTTGCTATTCCGATCTGCTGTTCGTACAGACTGGTTGCCTGATCGGAGAATTTCCTGTTTTCTTCTTTCTGGCGGTTGAAAGCCTTAACGATTCTAACTCCAATAAGGCTTTCCTGAAGAACGACACCGAGTTCAGCCATCAGTTCCTGAGTTCTCATCCACATCGGGCGGATTCGGCTGCTGAAACGGTATGCCAGAAAGCCGATTGGCGGTAAGAAGGCCATGGTGAATAATGCCAGCTTCCAGTCCATTAACAGCAGGACTATACTGATGGCGGTCACCATGATAACCATGTTAATCAGGCCGATCAGCCCCATCCCAAAGAACATGCGGACGGCTTCGACGTCGACGGTAGCCCTCGACATAAGCTGGCCGGTCTGGGCCTTATCGTAATAGGCAAAACTCAGTCTTTGCAGACGGTCGTAGATGGCGTTTCTTACATCATAAGATACTTTCTGCGAAACTACTTCCTGCAGATAACTCTGGATATATCCTGCCACTCCTCTCAAGGCGCTGGCGACAATGATCGTCCCGGCTACCAGCCACATCGCAGTTTCCCGGTCCATCGACCACCATAAGAAACTGCTGTCAGTAACACGGAGTGCCGTATCGATTCCGTTACCAAGCATCCGGGGGATAACCATGCTCAGGATAATGCCGAAGAATAGAGCACTTAACGCAAGCGTCAACCATCCCATGCGATTCCGGACAAAAATAAACAATCTCAGTATTGTTTTCATAACTTTTTTATCAAGCGTTACATATCATGACAGGATGCGGCTAGTCTTTTGAAATTTCTTCATAAGCTTGAGACATAATTATACGCATGCGGCTGAGTTTATCGGCATCTGCATTACGAACCTTGTCTCTAAACAAGCCAGCGAGTCGGTCAAACTCGCGCATCGTGTCTATTATATCACCAGAGTTCTCAGGATTCCACCACCGTTTCATCTGGGCGTTTATTCTTTCTTCAGATTCTTTTTCCTTCTCTAGGAAATCGAGACCTTCTTTTGTAATCGTGTAAACTTTTTTCCCATCCTGTTCTTGCGAGGATATCTGGCTCATTTCTTCAAGCATCTGGAGAGTAGGGTATACAGAACCCGGACTTGGGACGTAGAAACTGTGAAAACGCTCTTCTAAAGCACGGATTATTTCATATCCGTAACTCGGTTTCTCTTTCAGGTGCTGGAGAATTATGTATTTGAAGTCTCCTCTTTGAAAAGGCCTTCTGTGGTGCGGTCTGAAAGGGGGATGTTTCATCTTGTCCTTATGATGCTTGTCGTTTATTTTCTACCTCTTTACAATGTATGAAGCGATATATCGTTATAATTATAGAATATGCCGTTTCTGCCTGTCAATAGTTAAGTTTGTTAATTATTCTCAATATGAAAGCAACACTATTGTTGTTAATATTCGATACAATTTTATACAAGGTATTAAGACTTTGTGAAAATCAGACTTTGTGAAAATCTATTGACAAGTTGAATAGATACACCTATTATAGTCGGTAATATTCCTTATGATTCCAAAATACACCTATTGAATGGGTGACGAAAGTTGAGAGCTGCAACTTTATTCGTTGTAGCTTTTTTCATTTCGAGAATCAGTAAATCCAGGACCATATATTAACAAATAATGGAATGAGGAGGTAAGTGAATGGTCAGAAAAACGCTATGGTTACTCGTAAGCTGCCTGATGGTGCTGTCTCTGGTAATAGCATCCTGTGGCGGTGGAGAGGAAGAAGAAGAGGAGGAGGAAGAAGGATATGCTTCACCGACAACGCCGAAGTACGGTGGTACATTCACCAGGATTCGCGGTACGGATCCTATAGGCTGGGATTACGCAATTTCGCGCGATATGTTCACCCAGATGATGATGGGTGAGGAAATGTTGGGTGGAGACTGGAAAAGAGGTCCGGCCGGCACTAATAAGAACGACTGGACGGGCGGCTTCGGCGGATTTATCGAACAGTTAACAGGTAAATTGGCAGAAAGCTGGGAAATGCCGGATGATGAAACACTGGTGTATCACATCCGTCCCGGTATTCATTACTGGAATAAAGCTCCGGCTAATGGCAGAGAACTGGTTGCCGAAGATATCGCCTGGAATATCATGAGGCACTTCACGGAGACAAATGCCTATTTGTATAACTCATACGTCGCTTTGGGCAAAGGTCCCAAATCAGCCGAGGCTCTTGATAAATATACCGTTGAAGTGAAAGTTCCGGTGGAATGGCAGGGCCTTATGGCTACAGTTATCGGTGATTTTGTCTGGAATCTCTGTCCCGACGTTGTTGAGATGTACGGCGACAGCAATGATCCTAAAAACTTTATCGGCACGGGTGGTTACATGTTCAAGGACTACACCGCGGCGAGTTCTATAGAGTATGAAAGAAACCCAAACTACTGGCAGAAGGACCCACTGCATCCTGAGAATCAACTGCCTTATATGGATGGTATTAAGGAACTTATCATTGCAGACGCGTCCACTCAAAAAGCCGCATTCAGGACAGGCCAGGTCGACATGATGAGTTTCGGCATCACCTGGGAAGATAAAGATCAAATGCTGGCGCAGAACCCCGAAATGCAGGTGAATGCAACTCCTTCAGCCAGTATTACTCTAATCTGGCCGAGACTCGATAAAGGTCTGCCCTTTGACGATATTAAGGTTCGACAGGCAATGAATATGGCCGTCAATCAGCAGGAAATACTGGATGACTACTACAACGGCAATGCTGATATACTCGGCTGGCCGTATGCCGACCTGCCGGTGTTCAGCCCGATCTACACTCCGTTGGAAGAACAGTCACAGATAGTACAGGATATGTTCGGTTATAATCCTGATAGAGCCAAGGAACTTATGATAGAAGCGGGATACCCTGATGGTTTCAAGTGTAAAGTGGATGCTTCCGCAGCTTCATCTGACTTCCTCTCGATTATCAGGGAATATCTGCTGGCTGTCGGTATCGATATGGAACTCGCCAATCTGGAAGAAGGCCTTTACTGGAACGTACGCCAGGCCGGTACCTATGAATCTATGATATGGTCTAACGACTATGTCGGGAATGCCTTTAGAATGATGTGCATGACCAAGGGCAGCGTGTGGAATTACAGCCGGTTTGAACATCCGAGAACCGAAGAAGCGGTGAAGATAGTCTCAGCAGCCCTCGGTAAGGATGACGCTCTGGTCGCTAAGACCCTTAAAGAAATCGGACCATTCGAGCTTGAGCAGGCGGTACCGATATACCTTCCATCTCCCCATGTTTTCACGATTTGGTGGCCCTGGTTCCAGAACTTCTACGGAGCAACTGGTGGCGGAGGATATTCAAACCTTGATGAGTATATTCAGTATACCTGGATAGATACTGAGATGAAGTCAGGTATGGGTTACTAGAAATAGCATCCTTCAGAATGCATTAAAAGAAGCCAGGCGGATAACCGCCTGGCTTCTTGTGTTTTATCGGGTGTGTATACTTACCAGGTAAAGGTTTGCCTGTCTTCTTCTCGATTGTTATCGGAGAGTGAATCAATATTGTCCATGATGAATTCTTTATCTTCCAGGGTTACCGTATTATACTCGGTCCATGTTTTTGCCATGAATTCAGCCAGGTGGTTCATTATTTGTTTCCTGTCGTTTTTGGTTATCGGTGGTAATGCAGGTTTTGTTGTTT
>MGML01000005.1:13415-13522 GCA_001796415.1 Chloroflexi bacterium RBG_13_46_14 | reverse complement strand
ACTCTCAAATGAGGAGAATGACCACATGAAAAAACGAGTCTTTTCAGGCATCCAGCCGACGGGCGACACACACATTGGAAATTATCTTGGAGCCACCAGGCACTGGG
>MGML01000005.1:5181-13407 GCA_001796415.1 Chloroflexi bacterium RBG_13_46_14 | reverse complement strand
CAGGATGAATTTGATAATATTTTCTGTATAGTAGATCTTCATGCGATAACGACACCACAGGAGCCTGAAGTGCTTAAGGCCAAGATAAGGGAAGTTACCGGATTGCTGCTGGCTGTCGGTATCGATACGGAAAAGTCGATCGTATTTATCCAGTCACACGTTCCTGCTCATTCAGAACTGGCCTGGATTCTTAATTGTTTTACACCGATGGGATGGATGCAGCGAATGACCCAGTACAAGGAAAAAGCGAAGAACCAGGAATCGGTAAGTACCGGACTGTTCGATTATCCCGCGCTGATGGCAGCTGATATCCTCCTTTATGATACTGATGTTGTACCGGTAGGCGATGACCAGAAACAGCACGTGGAATTAACTCGTGATATTGCCCAGCGTTTTAACTCTATTTATGGCGATATCTTTGTGCTGCCTTCACCGGTTATTCCAGAAGTCGGCGCGCGGATAATGGGTCTGGATGATCCGGAGAAGAAAATGAGTAAGAGCGAACCGGGATCGAACCATGCAATAAACTTGCTGGATCCTCCCGATGTGATAACGAATAAGATAAAACGTGCCGCTACAGACTCGCTGAGAGACATTGTATTCGATGAAGACCGTCCCGGTGTTAACAACTTACTGGTAATCTACGAGTTGTTTACCGGAAAAAGCCGGCAGGAAATTGTAGACCATTTTGCCGGTAAAGGGTATGCCGATCTGAAGAAAGAGCTGGCTGAAGTAGCTATCGAAGGGTTGAGACC
The DNA here is from genome assembly GCA_001796415.1 of Chloroflexi bacterium RBG_13_46_14. The sequence goes on along the minus strand of MGML01000005.1, from coordinate 12,652 downwards.
GATACAGAAAAAATATGCGGAGCTTAACACAGATCCCGGCTACATCGATTCTCTTATGGCTAAAGGGGCTGAGCAGGCGAGACCTCTTGCTGAAAAGACCCTGGCGCGTGTAAAAGACAAAATAGGCCTGGGCTAAGCTGAATAACTCGCAGTAAAGGTAGAGATTAGTGGACGTAATTCCTTCAATTGATATCCGAGGTGGTTTTTGCGTACGCCTGTATCAGGGTGATTATAGCAATGAGACGGTTTTTTCCGACGACCCGGTACAGACTGCCTTGCGATGGCAGTCGATGGGTCCGCCGCGACTTCACGTCGTAGACCTGGACGGCGCGGCGGCCGGTAAACCGGGTAACATGGAGATTATCCGTAACATAGCCGTGGCGATGCTGATCCCCACGCAGTTAGGTGGTGGTATCCGGGATCTGGATACCGTGAAAGAATTACTGAGTGCAGGGCTGGATCGCGTTATCCTGGGAACAGCCGCCGTAGAAGATACCGAATTCGTTAAAGAAGCCTGTAGTAAATACGGTGAATCTATCGTTGTCAGCATTGACACCAGAGACGGAATGATGGCGGTACGGGGCTGGACGCAGGAAACAAAGGTATTAGGAATCGATTTTGCCCTGAAGATGGCTGAACTGGGAGTAAGACGGTTTGTTTATACCGATATCGTTCGTGACGGAACTCTCACAGAGCCAAATTTTACAGCAATCTCGGAACTGATAACGAAAACAGGACTGCCGGTGATTGCCGCCGGAGGTATTGCGTCGGTGCAACATCTCGTCATGTTGAAGAAGCTGGGCGCAGAAGGGGCAATTATCGGCAAGGCTCTCTATACTGGCGATATCGACCTGAAACAGGCTTTGAAAGCAGTCGAACAGGTGTAGGCCAGCTTACTTCTCAGGACGTGTTTTTACCAGATATAGAACCAGATTGTCGTCTACCTTAACCATTTCTCCGGGTTTTACCGGCTTTCTCTTATACATCAGTCCTAGCCTGTCCGGGACATAACCACGCAAAACATACATACGCTGGGCTGGGCCATAATCTGCATACATACCAACCCCGATACCGGCAGCGGGTGAACGTTTGAAAATACGTTTTTCAGCTTCTTCGGTAAGGGCAGTAGCTATTCTATGACGGCGGAGATCAGGGAGTACTATAAGATCACTGATTTCCGGAATATTTTGTTCAGCGAATAGAGGATACTCTGATTTCCAGACAATGGTAACGTGACCGGCAAATTCATTATTATATAAGGCCAGAAGAACAATCCGTTGATCCTTTTCCTGCTCTTCATAGTATCGTTCATATAGACCTAGCGACCTGTTACTGCCTGTAATGGCCAGAGATGAGTAAATTGGCTCTATATCTGCTTTTCCCATAGTTCGTATCATGATGCCCATTTTCTTTACCTGTTATGCGTCAGAGAGCGTTTAAGACTTGCCATATTCCGGTACGTCCTATAACATATCATTATATAAATCGATCTACAAGAGGAATCAATATGGAAGACCTGAATTTTAATGAAAACGGATTGATCCCTGCCATCATCCAGGATGACGAGACGAACCAGGTATTGATGCTGGGATACATGAATAAAGAAGCACTGGAAAAGACACTGAGAGGTCCTGATGTGTGGTTTTACAGCCGCAGCCGACAGGAAATGTGGCACAAGGGTTCAACTTCGGGTAATTACCTGAAAGTCCGGTCGGTGATGAAAGATTGCGAGAATAACAGCCTGCTGGTCAGAGCTAAACCGATGGGTCCTACCTGCCACACAGGTAATGTAACGTGCTTTTATCGGAAGTATCCGGAAGAAGATTAGACTAGAGACTGTCGGTTGCAGTCTTGGATGCAGTTTCTGATGTTTCCTCTGTTGGTTTTTCTTTTTCTACTTTCCAGGTAACAAGCTCCGGCTGTTCTGTTTCTATTACCTTTCTTAACGCGGCTATAGCGACTTCCAGTTTGGCTTCATCCGGTTCGCGTGTCGTTAACGACTGAAGCAGCAAACCGGGTTTTGAGAGAATTTTTACCAGCCAGTTGTTGGTATGCCTGCCGCTGAAATAGATGGCTTCGTAGCTGATCGAGGAGATAACCGGTATGAGGACAATGCGGGAGAGTACCATCAACCAGGTTTGATGGATGCCTACCAATGAGAAGACGAGTACCGCTATGATCAATACGGTAAAGGTAAAGCTGGTCCCGCACCTGACATGGGCTGTACTGAATTTTTTTACGTCTTCGGTCTCCATCGGAACGCCGTTTTCATAAGCGTTTACCGTCTTGTGTTCCGCTCCGTGGTATGAGAATACTTTCTTCAGTTCCGGAAGAAAGCCCATTAATCCGAGGTAGACTACAAGGATGGCTATTCTTATCAGTCCGTCTACCAGGTTGAAGAGTAACGATGATTCTATATTGAAAAGTTTGGTAATAAACAGGGGGGTCAGAAAGAACAGAACGACAGCAAAGGCAATCGAGCCGGCAACCATAAGCCATAACATCCATCCGGATATTTCCTCATTCTCTTCCTCAAGGGCCAGGTTGGCTGAACGGATAATACTCTGGATACCGAGAACCATGGACTCGAGGAGGACGATGATACCGCGGACAAAGGGAGTCTTCCTCATCTTGCCTTTGTAGATTTTTGGAAGAACCTGGGATTCTACGATGATTTTCCCATCGGTTCTGCGGACAGCGGTAACACAGGTATCCTGCCCTCTCATCATCACTCCTTCGACGACTGCCTGTCCGCCGTAGTAGAATCTTTCTGCCATTGAACTCCTTTGCTTAATAAACAGGAGCGGTTAATGAATACCGCTCCTTATTTTCCTGATTCTTTGTTACCGTTCCGGTTTCCCTGAACAGGGATATTTTCTTTAATCCTTTATATTATATCGGCGCTTGAATCGTTCTACCCGCCCCGCGGTATCCATCATTTTACGTTCACCGGTAAAGAACGGATGGCACTGGCTGCAGAGTTCTACTCTCATTTCTTTCCTGGTAGCACCTACTGTGAACCGGTTCCCACAAGCGCATATCACTTCAGCATCTTCGTAATATTTAGGGTGAATCTTCTCTTTCATATCTTCTAACCAGCGTAAACGCTGACTTTCCTCCGATTATTAGTCGTGGGTTCGAATTTGACTATACCATCGATCAACGCAAAGAGTGTGTAGTCTCTGCCGACTCCGACGTTGTTACCAGGGTGAATGCGTGTACCACGCTGTCTTACTATGATAGTACCAGCATTAACCATATTACCATCATATCTTTTTACACCGAGTCTTTTTCCCTGGCTGTCACGACCGTTTTTTGTCTTACCGCCGCCTTTTTTATGCGCCATCTTCCGTTACCTCTTCAGTTTCCGCTTTTTTCCGTCGACGTGGTTTACTGGCAACCGAATCTCCCGGTCCGATAATGTCATTTATTACCAGCCTGGTATAAGTCTGCCGGTGTCCGTTTTTCTTGTGGTAACGTGTTTTAGGTTTATAATGGAGAACAATAATTTTTTTGCTTCTGTTTTCTCCCTGGCAGGTAGCCGTTACCCTGGCACCTTCGACGGTGGGATTGCCGACAGTCACTTTATCATCGTCAGCTATAAGGAGTACTTTATCCAGTTCGACGGCATCACCCTCGTAAGCATCCATACGGTCGACATCAACGACCTGACCTGAAGTTACCTTGTATTGTTTACCGCCGGTTTCAACTATCGCGTAAATTTTTAGCCACCTCGTTCGAAATAGAATAGAACCAGCCTAAGCCGGTTCCCAGCTATTTAATAATAGCACAAAGCATAAAATTCTACCAGTTGTAGGAGACTGATGTCAAAGACTGACTTACGGAACACTCAACGTGATGTTATCTCCTTATAGGTTGAAGCCAGTTATTAAATTTACAATTACATTTCACTGAAAAAAGCATGAAAAAATACTTTAGAAGAGGAATGCAGAAGAAAGGTTAGAGAATGATTGTTAAAGGTTGCAGGTGGTCAAATAACACTACCATGAAATGAAAGCTAAAGGTTAGAATTCGTTGCTATTTTTCGTTAACGGTAGTTCAACCTCAGTATTCATTAAAATCATTTGATAAAGTGTCACATTTTCAGAGGAATATATACGACCGGATTTAATGTGTGAAGTTCAGCGTATCTTTTTATAATACTGTTGAATAATCCGTTACGTTTTAGTGCAAGACAATGTTCTCGTTAGCTGCATTCATGCCGGATATACGACCAAATACAAGACAATCAGTAATAGCACAACTGCCCAGCCGACAAGCTCCATGAATTCCTCCCACTACTTCGCCCGCAGCATATAAACCACTTATCGGTTTCTGGTTAATATCGATTACCTGACCTCTGACATTGATCTGGATGCCGCCCATGGTATGATGAACTTTAGGCCACAAACGAATTCCGTAATAGGGAGGATAATTAATAGGAGATGCATCATCTAATATCGGTTTACTGAATTCCTTATCAAGTCTATTTTCAATATAGCTGTTGAATTTCTGTACAGTCACTTTTAAAGCGGTATATGATAACTTATAGAAGGAAGCAAGTTCTTTCAGATCATTGAAACTTTTTACGACACCTTTTTCAAGGCAATGTTCTATATTCCAGCCGGACGTTTCGACTGCTTTCGCATCGGCAATACCGATACATGGGGCGCCAATATTGAGAATAGCGTCAGATACGGTTTTCCGATCTGCCAACTCATTTATGAAACGCTTGCCGGTGCCGGGTTCAACCACGAGACCGTACTGGAAAACGATATAATCTGAGAAATCAGGTCCAACACCATAACCTTTTTCATCCGGAGAAGCCCAGGGACCCAGTTGAATATGCGAAAGTTGTACCGGCATTGCGCCGATTTTTAAAGATTCTTTTAAGGCTTCGGAAGTTGCGAACGGCTTGTTTGTAGTATCTACTTTTACTGTCAATCTGGGGTCTTGAGTAACACGGAAGGATACATCACTACTGAAACCGCCCGTAGCGAGAACTACTGCTTTTTTTACTCTAATACATCTATTGACTCCGCTATCAGCATCTCTGTAGTTATAATCCTCACGTACAATTATCCCGTAAACCCTACCTGCAGAATCTATGACAAAGTTTTTAAAGAATGTCTTCGTTCTTACTTCTATACCTAACTCGCTTAACTTTAGGAGTTGCCGTTTTATAATTGTTGAACCAGAAATCCCCACAGGAGTGTAACAGCGAGGAACAGAATGACCGCCAAATATATCTATTCTATCCAGGTAGTCTACTCCTAAATAGTCGATTGACCATTGCAGAACTTCGTTTGACTTTTCTGTAACCACTCGAACCAGATCAGGATAATTTAATCCCAAACCAGCTTTAAGCATATCCTGGTACATCAGGTCAGGAGAATCTTTAATACCCAGTTTTTTCTGCATCGCTGTTCCTGCTGCGGCAATTCCCCCATCGCTGATGATTGAATTTCCCCCAGGAGCATTCATCTTTTCCAAAATAATAACTGAGGCTCCAGCATTGTGTGCTTCTATTGCAGCCGCAAGCCCGGCAAATCCGCTACCGATTATTACTACATCAATATTTTCGTCCCAATCCTTTTCATCGTCTTCAAGGATATAGGAATTTTCTGTGGTTTTGTTTATCGACATTAAAAACACCTTTTTAACGGTTATTTAGATAGGGTATTTAGCAATTAATTTTAATATATTCCAACTTGGGAAACTCTACCGTTAGAGATTATAGGCAGGTTAATTCTTACTTGTAAAGTCTCAACACGCTATCTCCCGTCCACACTATTTTCTTAAGAAGACAATTTAATAGCCTTAAGGGGACAGTGTGATACCTTGATTAATTCCGACGCTGGCTTGTATCACGTGATGCGCCGAATGATTGTGTAATACGATCAAGTATCATTGCCATAATGACAATGCTTATTCCTGCAATAAAGGCCCGACCAAAGTCCAGTCTCTGGATTCCTTGGAGAACCACAAGTCCAAGTCCGGCGGTACCGATCATAGAGCAAATTACTACCATAGCCAAAGCCATCATGATGGTCTGATTTATCCCGGCCATGATTGTCGGAATGGCAAGGGGTAATTGTATCTTGAAAAGAAGCTGTCTCGGTGTGGTACCGAAAGCCTTTCCCGCCTCGACTGTTTCGGCAGGCACCTGTCTGATTCCAAGATTAGTGAGACGGATACAGGGTGGTATTGCGTAGATACAGGTAGCGACAACGGCCGGTACTTTACCAAGGCCGAAAAAGAAGACGGCTGGAATGAGGTATACGAAGGCAGGCATAGTCTGCATGAAATCTAATATTGGCCTGAGTATTCCATAGATGCGATCACTCTTTGAGGCTGAAATACCAAGAGGAATACCGACTATCAGAGAAACCAGCACCGAGGCCAGCACTATAGCCAGTGTGATCATAGTGTCATCCCAGACTCCCATGATCCCGATAAAAACCAGTCCGAGGGCAGCGAACAAGGTAATTTTCCAGCCAGCGAACTTCCAGGCAATAGCGGCAAGTATTCCTATTACCACCCACCAGGGTAGCCACAAGAGGAAGCGTTCAATTCCAATAAGGGGGGTTCGGATAACTTCCGTAACCACATCGAAGAACGGTTCCAGGGTATAGGTCAGCCAATCGACGATGATGTTTATCCATTCACCAAGTGGGAAGTCAATATCAGGAAAATCAAACATATATTTTATACCTGCTTCGTGGTATCCCTACCCGCTTTCAACGGAATTTTTTATAGTTGAAAGCGGGTAAGGATATTTTTTAATTACTAAGGTTTCTACATATCTGCGACAGCTTCTTTTACCTTATTTGCCGCTTCACTTGTCACGAACTTGGTCCAGATGCTTTCCTTGTTCTTCAGAAACCAGACAGCGGCATCAACCGGTTCACCACCAGTCTCGTTCATATATGCCAGTACTTCATCGAGAGTTGCCGTATCAAGTTCCCACTTGGTGAACATCTCTGCAACGTCAGGAGCTTTATCGACAAAACCTGTGTGTGAAGCTATAAACAGATCAACAGACGGCCATGCGCAGCCATAGTTATCATCCCAGACATCTTCGTCGTAAGCCGGTTCTTCAAGTAAGGTGAGATCGAGGGCACCGGCAATCCAGGTGGGGCCCCAGAGATATCCCAGCCAGGGTTCCCCTTTATCATAGGCGCTCTTCAATGAGGCGAAAAGACCTTCGGAACTCCCTGCGTTGAGCGTATCATATTCTTCGGCGAGACCGTATGCTTCTATCTGTAACGGGATAACTATTTCACATTCCCATCCGGGAGGGCCGTTAAGAACTAGACCTTTGTTCTTATTCTCAGGGTTAGCAAACAATTCCATGTATTTGGGATCTTCAAGGTCGAAAACTGTTTTCAGATCGGGTGCCATCGGCTCGATTCCCCGTACGGAGTCTCCTTTGATAACATAGGTTGGTACTACAAAAGCACTCTGCCAG
>MGML01000005.1:165-5152 GCA_001796415.1 Chloroflexi bacterium RBG_13_46_14 | reverse complement strand
TGGCACTGCCCCAGTTAAGGTCGCTGAACTTCAGAGTCGATTTTTCTTCTTCGGTTTCACAACCTGTTATAACTGTACTGAGAAGTACTACTCCCACCAGCAAAATCATCAAATATTTTTTCATATCGATTAGACCTCCATCTAATATTTCAGGGATCCCTGAGTTTTATTCAGAATGCTCAGGGTATCGCATTAAATTGAAGTAAGTTTTATCACCCCCCTCATTTTTCGTTATTATTTTTTTCTACATTTTCTGACTGCATCGCATCAATCAGGTCTTTCCTGGTTATAATTCCCAACAGGTGCCGGCTGTCATCCAGAATAAGGAGAGGTATATCACCTTCGGCTATGAGTGGCAGGCATTCGTTGAGAGTCGTATCGGAACTTGCCTGAGGGAAGTCCGTCTGTAAAATATCGTCGACTTTCTGGATACCGTCTTCAAACGATGCTTCAGCCTGTGGCGCGGTTACCACTCCTTTTATCCTGCCGTAATTATCGGTAACGAAGGCAACATCGGCCTCCCGGACTTTCATAGTATTGAGAACCGATTCCAGATCAGTTCCTTCTCTGACCCTTACGGACGGTCTCTTCATTATGCTGCTTGCGGGGAGAACATCACCGCGAGAAACATCCCTGACAAATTCCCTGACATAGTCGTCGGCGGGATTGGCTACGATATCCATCGGTGTTCCTATCTGGACAACCACTCCGTCCTTCATAATAGCGATGCGATGACCGAGTTTAAGAGCTTCCGCAAGGTCATGGGTAATAAATATCACTGTTTTACTGACGGTGTCCCTGAGATTGATAAACTCATCCTGCATCTGTCGCCTGATAAGAGGATCGAGAGCGCTGAACGGCTCATCCATCAGCAGAATTTCCGGGTCGGACGCAAGGGCTCGAGCAAGGCCTACCCGTTGCTGCATACCGCCGCTAAGTTCGTGAATCATACTCTTTTCCCATCCTGTCAATCCTACGAGTTCCAGCGTATTTTTCACCCTGTCATCTTTGGACTTACCGCGTTCACCGCGAATCTCCAGACCGAATTCCACATTTTCCTCGACGTTACGATGTGGTAGAAGGCCGAAGTTCTGAAATACCATACTGAGTTTATGACGGCGGAGTTCTCTAAGTTCTTCCGTGTTCATTTTGGCGACGTCGGTCCCATCTATTAATATAATGCCGGCAGTAGGTTCGATAATCCTGTTTATGCATCTAACAAGAGTTGATTTACCACTTCCGGAGAGACCCATAATCACGAATATTTCATTTGGTTCAACATCAAATGAAACATCTTTAACCGCAAGAACATGGCCGGTCTGTTCCAGTATTCCCTGTTTGTCAAGATTATCATCAGTAAGTGCAAGTACGCTTGAAGGATCGGGTCCGAAGACCTTCCAGACATTTTGACACGAAATACTTGCTTCTTGCATAAACGCAATAACTCCTCTGAGAGCGATTTTGAAGACAAAAGGGCGACCATACGTAGGTTACTCGAGGATTGAATGCCGAATGTAATTAACAGACGGGTAAAGGCACCCCAAGGGAGAGGATCACTATTTGGTTGTACTTACTCCTATTTTCGCTGGCCTGGACAGTCTCAAGTACGCCAGAGCAACCTGGAATAAAACCACTCATATTCTAACAGGATGATCGGAATGTGTCAAAGATTGTACTAACCCCTCAGCTTACCTTAGAGGCCTTGAAACGCTGTGAGAGGGATATATAACTGCGGTACTCGTCAGCATGTCTCTGTTGTTCGGACTCAGTCCATCCTAACAGCTTTCCCATTTCTTCCGTAACCGTTTCAACGGCATCGAGTCCCAGGCATGAAGCCATACCGGTAAAACTCCGGCGAAGCAGGAAATCGGCGGGGGTACGAGCCTGCTCAGTCTCAACCGCATGCCATATCTGGGCTATGATATCTCTGGAGTGAGAACAAATCTGCTGCTTACCTCGCGGATCTCTCCCGATGAATTCGATAACCTCCCTGAGCCGCGAACCATAGAGATTATGGAGGTGCGATATTGTCTCACCTGGCAAACCACTTTCTTTAGATATCAATGTTTGTTCTTCGGATGATAAGGCAGGCGCTCCTGGCAGGGGTGTTTTTGCGGTTGTACACGGCTTACTTACATGTAATTTCCTGGAAATTTCGTCTATTGTCTCTTCAGCGACTGCTCTGTATCCGGTGAGTTTACCTCCGACAACAGAGAAGGCTCCGATTAACCCGTCTGTTTTTTCATGGTCGATCAGCCTGTGACCACGAGTGACGTTTGAAGCACTGCCGTCTGGAGAACCCGCCAGGGCGCGAAGACCGGCAAAGGTGTAGTATATATTATCTTTTTTCAAACCGGGGAAAGCCCTTCCTACTTCCCTGAGGAGATAGTCGACGTCGCTGGAATCAGCGGCGACAGTATCGGAATCATCGCCGTAATCGGTATCTGTTGTCCCGATCAGAGAGTAACCTTCCCATGGGATGACAAAGAACAGGCGCCCGTCGGAGTGTGAGAACAGTACATGAGCATTTTTCGATATGCTGTGTGTCACCAGATGAATACCCTTGGTTCTCCTCATCATTGGCATTGACCTGGTTTTCAGCTTACCGTGGACTATGTCCATCCATGGTCCTGCAGCGTTTACTACCATCCTGGTGGAAACCGTGTAAGAGTGTCCTGTAAGAGTATCTTCTACCTGGATTCCAGTTACAATGTTATCTTTAAGGAGGATCTCTGAGCATTTTGCGTGGTTCAGAACAACAGCGTTTTGCTCGGAGGCACTCAGAGTGTTCTCGATGCACATTCTTTCGGCAAACGGTATCTGGCAGTCATAAAATAGATATGAACCTCTCAGGTTGTCAACAGCCAGCCCTGGTTCCATTTCGAGTGTTTTTTTCTTCGAGTAATAATGGTATGACGGCAGGCTTTTATCGTATGACAGGATATCATACAGTCTCATACCCAGGGACATTATTACCCGGTCTCTGAAACTGTTTATTGGCATCAGAAAGGGTAAAGGATGCACTAAATGGGGTGCAATAGAAAGGAGTATCTCCCTTTCTCTCATATCCTGTCTGACCAGCCCGAATTCAAGTTGACGGAGATAACGGAAGCCTCCGTGAATCAGCCGGGAGGAGGTTGAAGTCGTACCGTAGGCGTAATCTTCTTTATCGACGAGGAGTGTCTTTATTCCGCGAAGCGCAGCGTCACGGGCGATTCCCGTGCCGACAATCCCTCCGCCAATAACAGCCAGGTCAAAAACCTGATCTTTAATTTTCTTGAAATCTCTTTTCACATTAGTCCCTTAGTTATTCTTTAATCCAGCCTTTAGCTCTTTCTACTGCCCGTTTCCATTCAGCATATAATTCATTGCGCTGATCATCGGACATAGCCGGTTCGTAGGTAACGGAAGCACGCCATTTTTTTGAAATGTCGGTTGTATCTTTCCAGAAACCTGTTGCCAGTCCCGCCAGGTAGCCGGCACCCAGGGCAGTAGTTTCGGCTATAGTAGAGACCTGTATGGGTATTCCGAGAATGTCCGATTGAAACTGCATCGTAAATTTGTTAGCCGAACCTCCGCCGTCTACTCTCAATACCGGGATGCCGAGTCCGGCTTCCATACCCATTGCTTCAATGACATCCCGGGACTGATACGCTATAGCCTCAAGGGTTGCTCTCACCAGGTGATCCCTTGAGGTGCCCTGTGTGAGACCTACGATCGTACCCCGGGCATACATATCCCAGTAAGGAGCGCCCATCCCGGAAAATGTCGGGACGAAATAAACGCCGCCGGTATCTTTCACGGAGAGAGCCATTTCTTCAGTTTCAGCAGCTTTCGATATTATACCCAGACCGTCACGCAACCATTGAACGGCTGCACCGGTAATGAAAATACTGCCTTCCATGGCATAGGTGACTTTATTATTCAATCCCCATGCCAGGGTGGTTACCAGGCCTTTTTCAGATTTTACAGGGCTGGTGCCTGTATTTAACAGGACGAACGAACCTGTACCGTAGGTATTCTTGGCTGAACCTGACTCATAACAGGCCTGACCAAACAGGGCGGCCTGCTGATCTCCTACGATCGCTCCTATAGGAATCCTGTTATTGCCAATTAAACCTTCTCCGGTTTCGCCGTATATATCACTGGATTGTACTACCTCAGGAAGCATATTCTCCGGAATATTGAGAGCCTGTAGCAGTTCCTTATCCCATTCCAGCGTATGGATGTTATACAGCATAGTCCGTGAGGCATTACTGTAATCGGTGACGTGTGCATTGCCGCCGGTCAGGTTCCATACCAGCCATGTGTCCACGGTACCGAAAAGAAGGTCACCGTTCTCAGCCCGTTTCTGCCCGTCAGGGATGCTGTCGAGAAGCCAGCGGATCTTGGTGGCTGAGAAATACGCATCGATTATCAACCCTGTCTTTTCCTGTACGATTCGTTCAAATCCCTGCCGTTTCAGTTCTTCGCACAGTCGTGCGGTACGACGGCACTGCCATCCTATCGCGTTTCCGATCGGTTTTCCGGTGTGTCTGTTCCAGACGAGAGTTGTTTCTCTCTGATTGGTGATCCCCAGGCAATCTATGTCACCGGGGGATATACCGGCTTGTTCTATGGCTTCACCGGCCACAGATAAAGCCGACTCGTAAAGCTCCTGTGGGTCCTGTTCCACCCATCCCGGTTGTGGGAAGGCGCGAATGATTTCTCTTGATGCTTTGGAAATAACCTGCCCTTCGACGTTAATCACCAGCGCTGTACTCGCCGTAGTACCCTGATCTATAGCCAGTATGTATTTTTGCCCCATTTTCACCTGTTCGCCTGGTTGAAGAATATAATCAATAGATTATCACGAAATGTTTGGGCAGACAACCTGAATTTTTGCATTTTTCGGACTGTTTGTGTCAGAATTTGATATTAATAGTGGAGGGCTGCGATGAGAATAATAATCTATGGTGCAGGTGGAATTGGCGGTGTTATGGGTGGA
>MGML01000005.1:0-78 GCA_001796415.1 Chloroflexi bacterium RBG_13_46_14 | reverse complement strand
ATAGTTTCCGGATATTTTCCGCGCGTGTACGGCGCCATGGTAAGGGTAGGGTCGGTCTATCTGAATGATGGAGAAATC
>MGML01000004.1:9023-11671 GCA_001796415.1 Chloroflexi bacterium RBG_13_46_14 | reverse complement strand
GCACGTTTTTTATACCCAGCAAGGCCGCCCCTAAGAGGTCGGACTGGAGGGCAATGCGGTTCCTGTCACGGGTGACCAGCTGGAGGACCGGCTCAACGCCCGCCCGCTGCAAAGCCACCGAGGCGGCCAGGCTGGACAGGGCCACGCCGAAATGATTATCCGCGACATTCACCGCCGCCAGACGATGGTCAAAAAACCTGGCAGCCGCCTCTACGAGAGAGGCATCAGACGCGGCGACCGGGAGGTACTCGGCGGTATAGAAAAAATCTTTTCCGTCAATTTTACCGGCCAATCTGCTATCAGGTCTCATACCTAGTTCTCCTTGTGAAGCTGTTAATCAATAGAAAGTCAGGTTTGAGATGCCTTTGTTAAGTTACCTTGAGATAAAGCTGCTATCTTGAGGCAAAAATTCTCCAGTTCCCGTATTTTCGGCTCGATACCGCCATCATCCCTCTGGATTACCGTCACGCGGCCTTCACCTAGCCCCACCTCTTTGAGCATTTTTTCAACCATCTCTGCCCGTTTTTTAGCCCTCATATTGCCTTCAAGGTAGCGGCACTCGCCTTCCTTGCATATCATTACCGCCGCCCCGTCGGCGCCCGTCTCGAATGCTTTCATAAGGTAGAGAATATCCAGTTTACCCGAACAGGGTAATGAAATCACCTTTATCTCAATCCCCTGCGGGTTATAATTCCGCATGAGCTGAGCCTGGTCATAGCTGGTGGCGCAGCAAAACACATTTATCTTTAGAGATTTACTATTCATTAACTGCCAATAACCCTCGATAATTATGCGGTATGCGGAAACCGTTTACCGCATATTAACATTTTATTCGATAATAGACATATTTGTCAAGTAAAAATCGATTGAACACCCAATTCAAATCAAGGCTGGGGTAAAAGTGGGAGGTTAATGCAGGTTTTGGGATATATTCGGTACGGTCGGAATGAAGAATGACCGGGTTCTGCCTATTCTAATGGTCGGTAGGCGATTATTTCGGGAGCCACGTGCTTTAAGTCTTCCCATATTTTTCTCTTATTTCGCGCTTTATCACCTTGCCTACTGGATTACGGGGTAGCTCATCTATAAAAATTACAGAGCGCGGCCTCTTGTAGCTGGCCAGGTTCTGGCGGCAAAATTCCATAATAGCGTCTTCCGCTTCCTTTGATTTTTTGATGCCTTTTTTAAGAACTACAACAGCCCGCGGCTCCTCGCCCCATGTCTCGTCAGGGACGCCGATGACTGCTACATCCTCGACACTCGGGTGCTCACGAATAACGTTTTCCAGCTCTTCGGGGGCAATATTTTCCCCCGCCCGTATTATTATGTCGCTTGAGCGCCCTGCCAGGAAAAAGTAACCGTCTTCATCAAAATAGCCGACATCGCCGGTATGCACCCAACCTTCTTTATCGATAGTCTTTTTTGTCTTTTCTTCGTCTTTCCAGTACCCGCTCATAACACGCGGGCCCCTTGCCAGTATCTCACCGACTTCCCCGGGGCCAAGTTTGTTACCTTTATCATCAACGACCTTCATCTCGATATCAGCCATGGGCTTTCCGATCGAGGCGAGCCGCTTGAGTTTTTTTTCTTTTTCTTCAGGTGTTCCGGTGATAAAGTGGTCTTCCGGCCCCAGCGCTGTAATCGTCGAGGCAGTCTCAGTCTGGCCAAAGGCATTGATAAAGCTGACGCCCGGGAATTCCTCAAGCGCTTTTCTTATGACAGGCAGTGGCATGGGAGCAGCGCCATAAGTAATTACTTTGAGGCTGCTTAAATCGTGCTTTTTGAAGTTAGGATGTTCGATTAGCTGCTTGAGCATAGTAGGTACCATCATTGCACGATTGACCCTCTCGTTTTCCACCAGTGTCATCCATTCTTCGGGCTCGAACTGCCGCTCCATTACCAATGTACGTCCCCCATAGATGGCCGCCATCATGGCCTGAATACCCGCCACGTGGTAAAGCGGCACCGTCAGGATATTGCTCTCAGTCAACTCGGGGTCCGGAGGTGTAACGTTATCGAGGACGTAGGTGCTGAAGCTTGTATGGGAGAGCATTACACCCTTGGGCGATCCTGTAGTGCCGGCGGTATAAATCAGGATGGTGGTCTCTTTGTCATCGACAGGACTTGAGACTTCATCGGTTGATGATTTCTTAATAATATCCTCATAAAAATGCATATCGGGATGCGGTTTTTCAAGATTAACGGCATGTTTTAAATAATGCAGCTCAGGTCTTATCGAATCCACCAAACCTGCATAGCGGTCGCCGGCGATAAGGTATTTAGCCTCGGCAGTGTTGAGCATATAGATAAGCTCTTTCTCTTTGACGCGGAAATTCAGCGGCAGGTAAATTCCCCCAATCCTGGCCGAGGCAAAATAGGTTTCAACGCATTGATTACAGTTTACCTGAAGAAAAGCAATGACATCGCCCTTTTTAGCGCCCATATTTTTTAGGGTGTTAGCCAGCCTGTTTACCCGTTCATTAAGCTGGGCGTAAGTGTACCGGTTGTTTTCAAAGACGATGGCTGTTCTATCCGGGCATATCGCGGTGGCTATATTGAGGAATTCCGTGGTATTCAACCTGCACCTCCAGAGATTATTCTGCTAAAGAAATATCCAATACTTATAAAATTTCATAGAACAAATTATC
>MGML01000004.1:7808-8978 GCA_001796415.1 Chloroflexi bacterium RBG_13_46_14 | reverse complement strand
TGAAGGCGTCAGGGCTAGTGTTCAAATTATCTGATGCCGTCATCCCGGAAAGCTCCGGAGCAATTTGATGATGGGGGCGGCTGCAGCCACTAAACTATCGAGTTTTGTTTCCAGTTCTTTAGCTTGTGCCCTTACCTCAACTTCAGCTCCAACCCAGGGGCGGTATTGCGCAAAGTAGCCTACACCACCAATATAATTACCTTCACTATCATGGAGATGCGACGCGGAACAACGCGTCGGTATTAACTTGCCGGACTTGGTTAAGACCCTGGTCTCCATGTCTTGAATTGTTCCTCCGGCTTGATAGATTTTTCGGTTCACCTCCCGTGCCTCCTCAAGATTTGCGTAAAGGATAACAATACTCTTGCCGATAAGTTCCATCATGCCACGTTCGGTCAGTGTACACGCCTGTTGGTTAGCAAACTGGATAATCCCTTTAGCGTCAATGGCCAGTATTGCATCTGGACAACTATTAAGCAGGGCGCCAAGGTATCCACCGCGGTTGGTCGTCACTTGTTTTTCCACTCGTTCTTCACCTCCTGTTACCGGCGTAACTTAGATCTAAAGATACAGGTTTATAAGTCTAAAGCTTACACATAAAGACAATTGTTGTCAAGGAGGAAAGGATCACCACAAGCAGGTGTAAAATATAAATGTCAGTTATCAGAGCTATAATTCGAGGACTATCCTTATGTCTTCCGGAGAAATGGTCTCGAAAGTGAAGCCGAGCCTTTTGGCCAGACCCAACATTTTGGTATTTTCGCTGAGAACAAAGGAATGGAGGCCCTTCAACTGTTTTTCTTGAGCAATCCCAACAACCACATCGCAAAGCTTGAGAGCCAGGCCTGTGCCTTCGAAATCTTCGGCGACAACCACAGAGAACTCTGCCAAATCGCTATCTGCCGGAATCGACATGGTCGCCGTACCAACTATTCTGCGCTCGTTCCCTTCTTGATATTCGGCGATAATTGTCATCTCCCGGTCATAGTCAATATTGCAGAAGCAACTGAGCATATTGTGGCTCATTTCACTCATCATACCCATGAATCGATTCCGCATAGCGCTTTCCGTCAAGTTCTCAAAAAACTCTTTTTCCATAGGTTCATCATCCGGTTTGGCCGGTCTCAATAATACCCGCTTGCCGTCTTTGCATATCCAGGGCCGAATGAG
>MGML01000004.1:7213-7336 GCA_001796415.1 Chloroflexi bacterium RBG_13_46_14 | reverse complement strand
GGGATCCCGTAAGTGCTGAGTAGCCGCGTAGTATCTTCAGCATTTAAGTAAGTCTTGCCTTTTCTTATCGAACGTTGAACCAGGGCCTTAATATGGTTCTTGGTGGCTCCCATAATCGGCGAT
>MGML01000004.1:5524-7060 GCA_001796415.1 Chloroflexi bacterium RBG_13_46_14 | reverse complement strand
GCAGTTAGAATCGGTTTGTTGCCAGCTTTAGCTACCTTGACGATAGCGTTCGCCAGCGCCGCCGGCTCAGTTGTCCCCTGAGGCGTAAAAATGACGAGGAGACCATCCACCCCAGGGTCCCTTTCGGTGATCTCAATGGTACTAGCGAATCGAGGGTAGTCGGCGTCTTCAAGGATATCCACCGGGTTAGACTTATTCCAGGTCTGAGTTATCAGGGATTTTATGGAAGCAATAGTCCCCTCACTTAGCCTGGCTAAGGAACCGTTGCGACTGATCAGATGATCTGTGGCAATAGCGGCCGGGCCGCCGCCGTTTGTGATGATGGCGAGTTTATTCCCTTTAGGTAACCGGGTCGTATTCATCATTGAAGCGCAGTAAAACAGGTCCTTCATCTCCTCCACGCGGACCAGCCCCGCCCTGCGGAAAACGGCATCGTAGAAAAGGTCTTCTCCGAACATGGCTCCAGTATGAGTTTTTGCTACTGCAGCTCCTTCTTGAGATTTCCCTGGTTTTAGCGTAATTACTGTTTTCACGCGGGAGATACTACGAGCGGCACTCATGAATTTCCTGGCGTTTCCGATAGATTCCGGATAGATGATCACACTACGTGTTTGCGGGTCCTGCGATAAATAGTCGATGACGTCTGCGAAGTCAACACCGACCATGGAACCCAAGGATGCGAAAAGACTAAAACCAATATTCTTTGTTATCGCCCAGTCAAGGATTCCAGTACCAAGGGCTCCGCTCTGAGATATGAATGCCACATTTCCTGGTCTGGGCATTTTTCTGTAAAAGGTAGTATTGAGGTGGGTACTAGGCCTGATAATGCCCATACAGTTTGGGCCCATGATTTTGAGCTTGTATTGAGAAGCGAGTTCTACTAAT
Organism: Chloroflexi bacterium RBG_13_46_14; assembly: GCA_001796415.1. The sequence continues at coordinate 6,175 of MGML01000004.1, read as the reverse complement.
TTATTTTGACGAATAATGCCTTCACCGCCGATTTCTTGAAAACCTGACGAGATAATGACGATGGCTTTAGAACCTACCTTGCCGCATTCATCCACAATGCCCGCGACAGTTTCGGCAGGAGTAATAATCACAACGAGGTCAGGGATTTCCGGCACAGAGCCGATGCTGGGGTAACATGTAAGGTCAAAGAGTGTTTCGTGTTTGGAATTTACCGGGTATATCTTAACCTCATTTTTTTTAGGCAACAGGTTTTCCAGGATCAAACGGCCTGCCGCGCCCGCCCGATCGGTGCTGCCGATTACGGCAATACTGCTAGGATTAACGAATAACTCAATCTCTTTCATCTAATATCCACCTCCCCCGCACGGGCGGGTTGATACTTGATAATTACTGGCGTTTCTGAATGACTGAATCAGCCTCCTCCCATCTCAGGGTTGAAAGTATAGCACCTTTTTTCTAAAAGGTAAAGATATTTTCAACTAAATGTGCAGAAGGATCACAAAACAGCGAAAAGTTCGGTCGTTCAGATGTCTCTTTTGTTTTGGCTGTTATGATATAAGTTACATACAAAAGGCCTTTCCCCGGCATATTCTATTAAAAGAGATTAGCCAGATGAAAGAACAGAAGAAGAACCACCTGACCAGGGAGAAG
>MGML01000004.1:4615-5489 GCA_001796415.1 Chloroflexi bacterium RBG_13_46_14 | reverse complement strand
AGACTGGTATCCGTGGGGAGACGAGGCTTTCGAAAAAGCGGCCCGGGAAAACAAGCCGATATTCCTGTCCATTGGGTATTCAACCTGTCACTGGTGTCACGTGATGGCCCATGAGTCGTTCGAAGACCAGGCAGTGGGTCACTTAATGAACTCGGTATTCGTTTCGATAAAGGTAGACCGCGAAGAACGCCCTGAAATAGACATGCTATATATGACCGTCTGCCAGATGATGACCGGCAGCGGCGGATGGCCCCTTACCATTATCATGACGCCGGACAGGAAGCCGTTCTTTGCCGCTACCTATATTCCGAGGGAGACTAGGTTCGGGCGACCGGGACTGCTGGAACTCATCCCACAGGTCAGGGAGATTTGGATGACCCGGAAGGAAGAAGTCTTGAATTCGGCGGAACGGCTTATTGCTACGCTTCGGGAAACCGCACTGACGGCTCCTGTTGGTGACCTCGGCGAAGACACACTGCATCTTGCCTATGAACAGCTTCGGGAAAAGTTCGACGAAGAATTTGGCGGCTTTGGCGGAGCGCCGAAGTTCCCGACCGCGCATAATCTCACGTTTTTACTGCGCTATTGGAAGCGGACAGGCGAGAGTAACGCACTCGAGATGGTAGAGAAGACTCTTCAGGCAATGCGCCGTGGTGGCATCTATGATCAATTAGGCTTTGGTTTTCATCGCTATTCAACCGACGCCAGATGGCTGGTGCCCCACTTTGAAAAGATGCTCTACGACCAGGCCCTGCTGGCGACAGCCTACATCGAGACATTCCAGGCGACCCGGAAAGAAGAATATGCCCGCGCAGCCCGTGAGATTTTCACTTATGTGCTCCGGGATATGACGGCAACAGAAGGCGGATTCTAC
>MGML01000004.1:1551-4586 GCA_001796415.1 Chloroflexi bacterium RBG_13_46_14 | reverse complement strand
GGAAGGGAAGTTCTATCTCTGGACACATGATGAAATCAAACGGGTGCTGGCCACTGAAGAAGCAGAGCTTTTTGCTAAACTGTTTAACATTAACGGAAGAGGTAACTTCAAAGACGCAGCCACCGGAAGCAAAACCGACAGAAATATCCCCCACTTGTCTAAATCTATAAAGGAGACTGCCTCTGAACTTTGTGTGTCTGCAAATGAACTGCAGAAAAATCTTGAATCGATAAGAGAGAAGCTGCTCGCGTATCGAGAAAAACGTGTTCATCCTCATAAAGACGACAAGGTCCTGACAGACTGGAACGGCTTGATGATCGCTTCGCTGGCGAAGGGCGCTCGGGTTCTCGACGAGCCGGTATTCGCCAACGCTGCCGCTCGCGCTATCGATTTTATCCTCCGCGAAATGACCGACTTCCGAGGACGGGTTTTACATCGCTACCGGGATGGTGAAGCGGCGTTTCCCGGAAATCTTGATGACTACGCTTTTCTCATTCACGGACTGCTGGAGATGTACGAGACTACCTTCGAAGCAGATTATCTTGTTAAAGCACTGTTATTGAATTCACACCTGCTAGAACATTTTTGGGATGACCAAACCGGCGGGTTTTACTTTACCGCAGACGACAGCGAAAACCTGCTCATCCGTCAGAAGGAGGTTTATGACGGCGCCATCCCTTCGGGGAATTCAATAGCTATGCTCAACCTGCTTCGCCTGGGAAGGATCACGTCGGACTCCAATTTAGAAAAGAAGGCCGCGGCGATAGGTCGCACCTTTGTTGAGAACGTAAGCAAGATGCCATCGGCTTATACCCAACTTATGATAGCCGTTGATTTCGCGGTGGGACCCTCTTATGAAGTGGTCATCACCGGCGACCGGGGCGCTGCGGAAACTATCGAGATGTTGCGGGCTGTCCGAAACAGATTCATACCCAATCTGATAACAATCTTTCTTCCCCCGGGGCCTGAGTCCTTCGAATTTATACAGGTTGCCCCGTTTGTCGCTAACTACAACATGCTCGAAGGGAAAACCACCGCTTATGTCTGTATGAACCATGAGTGCAATCTACCTGTCACGAACACGACTGGAATGCTTTCCTTGCTCGGTTTAGGTTAGATGGTACAATCCGGGGAGAACCAATTCGTTTGTTAAAGCATCATCTCGTCACAAGGTCAAGAGTCCCGTGAGGCAGGCCGTGGCATTGATTCGATTATGTTTTCTTGAAAGACTGACAAAAATTATCCAGATTGTGTAACTCTGGATAATTCAAACAAGATAATAATTCAGGGGAACAAAAACGTCATTGAATCTTTCGTTTCGATGTATCCGGCTTGATCTTATTTATACACTCCGTATTCCTTAACGGCTTCTATCATGGCACGCAGGTTTTCCGGGTTGCCTTTATCGATACCTGCGCCTGATGTAAGAACGTAACCGCCGCCAACACCACATACTTCGATAAGGTGCCGGCAATAGGTTTTCACCGCTTCAGGCGTGCCGGTTATCAATAGCGAAGAAGGAACGTTACCAGCGATGCAGGCCTTGCCGCCGAGTAGTCTCTTAGCCTTCTCCATATCCGTCTGGTCGAAATGCCAATAGACTTTCCCTTTCGGCAAGTCGGTGACAAGATCGAGGCGGTTGGTATATTTGCCTTCGGCAAAGAGACACGGCACACAGCCATCTTCTATCAAGCCAAGTACCACCTTCCTTAAGGACGGCCAGTAAAATTCCTGGAATTGCGCATCGGACATAAAGACATCGTCCCCTTTATGAAGGGCGAAAAAAACAATCGGGCTACGGGAGGCATTGGCCATTTGCACGCCTACATTGATATTCATCGGGGTTAGCATCTCGATGGCTTCAAGTATTTTTTCGGGTTGACGGAACATGTCCATCACAATTCCCCTGGTTCCTCTTAACGTATCCGCCAGGATATCAAACGGTGCATGTGATTGCCCTCCCCAGAAAGACGGATAACCCGCTTCGAGACCTTCCCGGGCGAACTCCATAAAGGGTTTATTCCAGTTTTCTTCCTCGATACCATAGTCTATTATTGCCTGGAAAGCCGCGCGTACGTCCGGGTTGATGGCCGGCATGACAAACCTGTTGGCCATTCCCAGCATATGCGAGAGCGGCGCAAAGCGTGCGAAAGGCTTGAGCGCCCCCAGCGAACGCGGCAAATAATAGCGGAAACACCAATCGCCGGGGTCTTTGATGAGTAAATCATACTCATCTGCCTTCATGTATTCGCCTTCCACGAAGTTCGGCAGGCTGGCATCATCCGGTAGGCCATGGCCGGGCCAGCGCATGGTCAGGCTATCAAGGATCTCAGATCCCCTGGCAGACATGGCGCCGCCGCCGGAAAAAGTATCACCTTCCGGGAAGTCTTCGAAAAATTTACGGTACGCGGCGCAGGCTCTTTTGTTATCATACATCGCTTCTTTAAGGGTCATGCCGGAATAATACAGCGGAAAGGAAGGCAGCAATAACGGAACACGATCAGGAACCTCGCAGTTAATCGCCTTGATAAGCCTGGTAACCCGTTTTTTATAGTTATTTTCGGCGCTCTTACTGGCAAATTTTACATTCTCAGGGGAGAGCCAGCGCGCAAATCTCTCGGCACGTTTTTCATCGGGATTCATTTGATTCCAGTCTTTTTTCATAAAGTAATTCTCCGTTAAAAAATTTCACTTTTCTTGACCGGTTGAACTGATATTGACAAGCCGTGCTATAATAGTTTGATGTTGAAACGAGATAATTTTCCTGAACAACGGAAATATACCACATTTTCAACATTATCAGCAACTGCACCCTCATCGCTGGAAAGGGCAACCGATATCCTGTCGTGTCTGGCGAACGGAATAAGTTCTGTTACCGAAATAGCGGCATATTGTGATTACAGTATATCAACCGTCCACCGTTTGCTACAGAACCTGGCAGAACTTGAATGGGTGGTGCAGGATGAAACGAGTCACAAGTATTTCCTCGGGTCACTGGTCACCAAATTAGCCTCCAATGCAACGGCAGCGCATAG
>MGML01000004.1:1202-1508 GCA_001796415.1 Chloroflexi bacterium RBG_13_46_14 | reverse complement strand
AACCTTACCGAAGAAACCGTCATACTGGGCGCTTTTGATCAACTCCATTACCTCAAACTCCATGATATTCCAAGCCCGCATAATTTGAGGATTATTGAAGCTAGCGACCGGCTTAAAGGGCAATATGTTGGCGCTACGGCAAAAGTATTACTTTCTCAACTGGCTGATAAAGAACTGAAGACACTATTAAAACATATTAAGACCGAGCCAGTAACCAATAATACGGTGATAGATACTGATACAATCTGGAAACAAATACAGGAAATCCGTGAAAAGGGATACGCCGTCAGTTGCGGGGAAAGAATA
>MGML01000004.1:1040-1154 GCA_001796415.1 Chloroflexi bacterium RBG_13_46_14 | reverse complement strand
ATAGCACTTAATATCGTCGGGCCGGAAGACCGTTTAACGCCGAATCTAGATAGCTATATAAAGGCGGTCGTCGGCAGTGCCGACCTGATATCCGAAGATATCAGGGGAGTTTTT
>MGML01000004.1:0-987 GCA_001796415.1 Chloroflexi bacterium RBG_13_46_14 | reverse complement strand
CTAAGAATGATCAGCGGTGCAATCCCAAACAATCTTGGCTACGGGCCGACTAAAGCTCCGTCTGATGCTTTTTACATGCTGCCGGTCCTAGAACACCTTTGCGAATGGGGGTCTAACGGAGGCAACTTGGTACCGGTCCTGGCTACATCCTGGGAGTCCGACCACACCGCCAATACTATTACCTGGCATTTACGGCAAGGGGTAGAGTTCACCGATGGCACACCGTTTAACGCCGAAGCAGTCCGTTGGAACGTGCAACTGGCTATAGACAACAGGTCCGGCGTGGGAACCAATCTTATTGAGTCTCTCGAAGTCAAAGAACAATATACTCTGGTTATGCATATGACGTCATTTGACTGGCAGACGGTACAAAACCTGGGGTTAACGCAGTGTATTTCACCAACATCCTTTTTGACGGCCGGCGGCACGATCGCATCGGGGAGCGACAATGAAACGAGTAAAGCGTGGGCGCTTGGACATGCAGTAGGTACCGGGCCCTTTACGGTTAGTGAATGGGTAAGAGATGACCATATATCCTTTGTGAAGAATACAAACTACTGGCAGCCGGGGAAACCGTACCTGGATGGAATAATCATGCGCATGATAACCGATCCTACGGTTGCTTCCGCCTCACTACAGGCCGGCGAGGCGGATATCTGGAACGATACCTCTTCCGTCCAGGACATCAAGTTCCTCCAGGAACAGGGATATAAAATCAACTGGGGACCCGGTATGTTCAACGTCCTTCTCATGAGTTCAATTAATCCGGATAACCCACTAAGCATTCTTGAAGTCCGCGAAGCAATCGAATATGCCCTTGACCGACCGACCATGGCACAGACGTTGGGTCAAGGCCTTTATGAGCCTTTCACACAGTTGGCATCCGCGACCTGGCCGGGCCATGTACCGGGTTATGACCCAAGGCCTTTTAACACCGAAATGGCCAAACAACTCCTCGAAGAAGCCGGGTTTCCTACTGGTTTAACA
>MGML01000003.1:7791-8379 GCA_001796415.1 Chloroflexi bacterium RBG_13_46_14 | reverse complement strand
TTTCGGTATTGCCGGTCCTGGATTCATAGACTATCAGACTTCTTTTAGACATAGCGCCTCCTGCTTATCTCGCGTCACGTTATGGACTATTCTACCCCCGAGAGATATCTTCTGCAACAACCATATGATAAAATGCAAGTGACTCTCAATTAAGAAGAATCCATTAATGATGCAGACCACAGGCTAATCCGCGGAGGGTACATCGGATATTTAGGTATTGGTAAACTAAATGGATAAGGAGTTAAATTCTAAGTATCCCACTAGACAAAACGGCGGTTGCGGATCTATGGCAATGCGTATGCTGGACGTTTTTTGTATATCCTAGTTGCAAAATTTGGAAGAAAGTGTTATAAGATTAGGGACAAGAAAGCTTTTTTCATTGATGAAAACGAAAAATATTGAACAGTTAGAGCGAACATCGTCTCAAAGGAGGTGCTAAATGTGAGAATATTTACGGTTTGCTAGAAACTCACTCTACTATATGAAGGAAAGGAATGAAATGAAAAAACTGTTACTCATCCCGTTATTTATCATCATCATAGGGGCTACTATCCTGGCGGGCTGCGGTCCGAGCGCGACGCCGACGGC
>MGML01000003.1:7068-7744 GCA_001796415.1 Chloroflexi bacterium RBG_13_46_14 | reverse complement strand
CTGATGGTACTCCTATTCCCTGGTTAGCCACTTCATGGGAATGGAACACCGATCATACCGTTATCACATTCACCTTACGGCAGAATGTAAAATTCCATGACGGGACTACCTTCACTTCCGAAGCAGTCAAGTTAGAGACTGACCAGGTTATCTCGACCGGCGAGAGTAATGCCGTTAACTGGGACCGCTGGGAAGTGGTCAATGACTATTCAATCCGCCTCTACCTGAAAAAATTCGAGAATAATTTTTGGACCACCGTTGTCGGTGACAACATGGTGTACTTCTCGCCAACCGCGTTAAAAGAACACGATCAAGCATGGGTGGCGGAGCACCCCATCGGGACCGGTCCCTTCAAATTCAGCAGCTTTGAGAAAGACGTTTCCCTGAAATTCGTCCGGAATGACAATTACTGGCAAGCAGGTAAACCATACCTGGATGAATATATAGTCGCTTTCGTCGTAGAACCCTTAACCCAGCTAGCCGCTCTCAAGGCCGGAGAAGTTGATGTTGTATCGTGGAAAGAGGGTAAGGATCTTTATGACCAGCAACTGAATGGTTACACGATCAATTCTCAAATGGGCGGCTCCGGTTTTATCATGTTCGATACCATGAATGAAGATTCAATATTCAACGATGTGAATATTCGTATGGCCATCGAATATGCGATCAACAAACA
>MGML01000003.1:6721-6972 GCA_001796415.1 Chloroflexi bacterium RBG_13_46_14 | reverse complement strand
GAATGCGATGGTTGTTACCGACTTCGCCGTCAATCCTAACTACCCGGCATTCTTAAGAGGGTATTTCCCGCCCACAAGTACCATCGATGTCAGCGTCAAGCTCCCCGACGAGATAATCGCCAAGATAACACCCGCGCTTACCGAACCGGATGAGGTCACAGCGAAACAGTTGAGTGATGAACTGATCCGATTGGTCTACGAAGATTGCTCGTTTATCCCATGCAATTCGAACGCGATGGGCTTTATCCTGG
>MGML01000003.1:5979-6665 GCA_001796415.1 Chloroflexi bacterium RBG_13_46_14 | reverse complement strand
CCTTCCGATATCTGGCGGAGCGAATAGCAACAAGACCTTCGTGTGCAGGGAGTCCCCTGGGGGCTCCCTGCATTTCCCTGGGTCCTGTTCTATCGAGATTGATTGAATAGTGGTACTGAAAACCTTGAATGTGCCTGCGTTGTTGAACAATACACGAAGCAAATAAAGAGAAGTCGATGTTCCTATCAATATCGATAAATTTGTTAAGATGCTGGATTTAGCTGATGCCTGGCTGTGCAGGCGGTCATTCGCCATCCTGAATGACTATTTGTATACAGGTAGCGTGTGAAAGGTAAACGGTGAATGATCGCCCTACTTCACACTTTTAGTACGCACATTATCAAAGGTGTGAAACATAACTGGAGGCCGGATGATCGCCTATATCATACGTAGATGCATACAATCGGTTATCGTTATTTTTATCGTAACCGTTATCGTTTTTGTCGGAATGCGTTTGCTCCCCGGGGATCCTCTTTTTATGTTGTTCAATCCCAATCAGCTTCAGCAATATACTCCCGAACAATTAGAGGATATTCGACGCGAAGCTGGACTCGACAAGTCGATGGTCATACAATATTTTGAATGGATCGGAGATGTATTTAAAGGTGAGTTGGGGAAATCTATCTTAACCAAGGCGAGTGTTACCAAAGAAATCGCCAAACGTGTGCCTGTGACCATGCACTTGG
>MGML01000003.1:5634-5966 GCA_001796415.1 Chloroflexi bacterium RBG_13_46_14 | reverse complement strand
TGTTTTAGGCGTTATTATAGGTATTCCCTTTGGGATAATCAGCGCCATCAGAAGAGCGACCTGGCTGGATACCGCCGTCACGACAATAGCCAACATCGGTATCACGATCCCACTTTTCTGGCTGGGGATTATGATGATATGGCTTTTTGCCGTCGAATTAGGCTGGTTACCGGTTATGGGTTATACGTCACCGTTCGAGAATTTTGCCTTGAATACCCGGCAAATAATAATGCCAGTATTATGTCTGGCAATTTTTCCGATCGCCAGTAATGCCAGGCAAGCACGTTCCAGCATGTTGGAGATTCTCCGCCAGGATTATATACGTACCGCCT
>MGML01000003.1:4273-5615 GCA_001796415.1 Chloroflexi bacterium RBG_13_46_14 | reverse complement strand
GCGCAAGGTAATCATAAAGCATGCCTTGAAAAACAGCCTCATCCCGATAGTAACGCTGGCTGGTATGGGGATACCGGTTATCGTCGGCGGATCGGTCCTGGTCGAGCAGGTGTTCAATATCCCGGGTATGGGACGCCTGGCTGTCGATTCTCTGTTTAACCACGATTATACCTACGTACAGGGCGTCACGCTCATAATGACCGGCGTCGTCGTACTGTCTAACTTGCTTGTCGACCTTTCCTATGGTTTGCTGGATCCCCGGATAAGGTATGATTAGCTGTTCAAGGGACAACTTGATCTAACTAGATTAGAATACGGAAAATCAGAGTAAGGATGAGACCATGTCACAAGATGCGGCATTTTCAGGAAATTCTCTTGGACCCCAGGTTCGTATCAGCGAAACGCGAAGGTTCTTAAGAGTGTTTTTGAGCCGCGGCCTTGTTGTTGCAGGGCTGGTAATACTGATCATCTTTTTTATCACCGCCCTGGCTGGACCGTTGTTTTCGCCCTATGACCCGGTTGCCCAAAACTTGAAAGATACTTTGGCAAGTCCCTCCGGCGAGCATCTCCTGGGTACTGACTATCTCGGTAGGGATACTCTAAGTCGTTTGATATACGGCGCCCGGATGTCTCTCATGGTCGGCGTTGTAGCACTTGGAATAGCGGCAGTTGTCGGTATAACCGTTGGATTGCTGGCCGGGTTTTATGGTAAGTGGGTGAATACGGTAATCATGAGAATTGTCGATGCCCTCATGGCTTTCCCGATGATACTGCTGGCCCTACTGCTGGCCGGTTTGCTTGGCGGTGGTCTGATCAACGTAATGATAGCTTTGGGAATAGCTCTGATACCTGCTTACGCCCGTTTGATGTGCGGGCAGGTGCTATCGATACGAGAGAATGATTATATTCTGGCAGAAAAAGCAATGGGCATTAGTAATCTTCGCTTGATGTTTAGTCACATACTTCCCAACGCTCTGCCATCCCTCATCGTCCTCATCACGATGCAGATAGGGGTGGCGATCCTGGCTGAAGCTGGCCTTAGCTACCTGGGTGTCGGTATTTCACCGCCAACGGCTTCCTGGGGCGCTATGGTTGATGACGGATTCACGTATCTGTTGACTAATCCGCTATTATCATTCGTTCCGGGACTTGCTATCATGGTCGTTGTTTTTGCCTTTAATATGGTAGGTGATGGCTTAAGAGATGCTTTTGATCCCAGGCTTAGAGGGACATTTTAACAGAGGTAGATGCCTTGATATATCGGCAGATGTGAAATCCATGGCTTCTGTCCGGTTTTATCGATTGTGGATTAGTTGTATTCATCGTTCTCCAGCAAGCACCG
>MGML01000003.1:3982-4104 GCA_001796415.1 Chloroflexi bacterium RBG_13_46_14 | reverse complement strand
CCTGCCCTACCTTTTTTGGGTGATGGAGCCGAAGGCAGCGCCTATATAGCCTACCAGGTTGCCCGCGCCAAAGGCGGCTGCGCATTAGTCATTATCGGTAATATCGGTTGTTATGACGAGCC
>MGML01000003.1:2983-3897 GCA_001796415.1 Chloroflexi bacterium RBG_13_46_14 | reverse complement strand
GAGTACAATACCCTCTGTCTGATCCAGTTATATATTTTCAGCGAAGGTTTCCTGTCCATCCCTTCCAACGGCACCCTGGGGTATAGTTCTTTGCCAACCCAAATGGAGAGTGTCGCAGAGTGGCAGGAGTTTGAGGACGCCGATCTTGAAAAGAAGGTCGACCTTTTTGCTAAGTACGCCAGGTTGTGCCAGCAAGGCGGCGTGGACGGAATCGAGATACATGCCTGTCACGGCGATCTGGTGCAGCAATCGTGGAGCAAATGGTCGAACCAGCGTTCCGACAAGTGGGGCGAGCCGATGTACTTTGCCACTCAGATTGTCTCCCGCATGCGGGCGGCGGTCGGTAAAGACTTTATCATCTGCGTCAGATTAACGGGCGATGATTTCAGTTACAATGGCATGGGTATTGAAGATAACCAGAAGGTAGCGCGGGCCCTGGAGTCTACCGGTAAAATCGATCTCATCAACGTCAGTTTTGGCAGTGATGGCGTCTCCAACGCCTACACCGTCGGCTCGATGTATCTCCCGGCGGGGTCAATCGGAATCCCCCTTGCTTCCGGTATCAAGCAGGCTGTCAAGTCGATACCGGTAATGGCCACCAGCCGCATCAACGACCCAGCCCTGGCTGATAAAGCCATCGCCGAAGGCCATGCCGATATGGTCGGGCTGGTGCGGGGGCAGATGGCTGACCCCGAGTTCGGGAATAAAGCCCGCGAAGGCCGGGTAGAGGACATCCGTCTTTGTATCGGCTGCAACCAGGGATGTTGGGAAAGCGAAACAGAACCTACCTGTTTACAGAATGCGGCCGTGTACAAGGAATCGACCGAGTATGCGACGATTAAGCCGGCGGCGGTCAGGAAAAAGGTGCTGGTAATCGGAGCGGGTCCAGCCGGTATGGAAGCGGCGCGGGTTGC
>MGML01000003.1:0-2914 GCA_001796415.1 Chloroflexi bacterium RBG_13_46_14 | reverse complement strand
GAGCAAGGCACCGGGCCGCGATGAATTCAACCAGGTCACCCGCTATTTAAAGACGCAACTCGATAAGATGGCGGTTAAAATACAGCTGAATACCGAGGCTACCCCGGAGAACGTCAGAAACGAGAATCCGGATACCGTGATTGTTGCCACAGGGGCTGTCCCATATATCCTGCCGGTACCCGGCAGCCAACAGAAGAACGTTGTCAGTGCCTCTCAGGTATTGAGTGGGGAAGTTGAAGCGGGAGAAAGGGTGGTCGTCTACGAGTCCACCGGTATGCAGGAAGGTCCTACGGTCGCAGACTTCCTGGCGGAAAAGGGAAAGCAAGTGGAGCTGCTAACTCATTTCCCATCGATTAATCAACATTGGGGATTGAAATCGCTGGGCAACGGAACTCACATTCCGGTGGTCTGGGGACGCCTGAAAAGAAATGGCGTCAATATTACGCCGCTGACCACCATTAAAGAAATATCCGGAAAAAAAGTGACGATAACTGACACGATAACCGGTGAAGAGCGTGTCATTGACGAGGTCGATACCGTGGTGATGGCGAACGGATATCGGTCGGAGAACCGTCTTTATAAGGCTTTGAAAGGAAAGGTTAAAGAACTCTATGCCATCGGCGACTGCAAATTACCGCGGCGGGCCATGGATGCAATCCATGAGGGTTATATGACGGCTTTTAAGATATAAGAGCGAGAAAGGAGAAAAGGAATGGAGAAAAAAAAGTGTTTTGAGATCGTAGCATCACGTCCCAAACCCGGGAAAGAAGCCGAATACAACCAATGGTATGACCAGCATGTCAAAGATGTCTTCAAATACAAAGGCATGAAGAAAGTGACCCGCACCCACTGTTTTTACCCGCTTGAGCCCCGTGGGAATTATAAGCATAAAGGTGACTGCCCTCAATACCTCACGATATATGAATATGATAGCAAAGAGGATTTGCTGGATTTCTTCAAAGAGCTTTTCAAAGGAACCTTTGATGGGCCTAAAAAGGGAAATGACGAAGTATTATTTGACCTGGACTGGGCAGCCGGCTATGAGTCTGGAGTGACACTGGAAAGATAGACACCGGTTTGCCTTGCGTAAACCAGTACTTGATACTTGCACCAGTTAGCCGTCGACCTTCGTTTTACCGCAGCACGGCTATCGCCTGTTCCTAGGGGGATTCGCTGATTTTCCTTCAACCTCCTGTTTCTGTATTAATTTCCGGAGGACTCTGAATCATTTTGTAATTGTTTTCAAGAGTAAGGACGCCCTTTACTTAACACTATCGGTGTGCTACACTGACGCTATATGCTCAAATATTGTAAAAATCATTACAAATATTGGAATTTTTATGAAAGTAATTGAAAGAACTTTAAGTATTCTTGACCTGTTCCTGGGGGATACCGGGGAACTGTCGCTGGATGAAATAACCGAAGCTTCCGGCATCAGCAAATATACCGTCAGGCGGATGGTAACGACCCTGATCAAAGGTGGCTACCTGAAGCAGGTCGGCAAAAGAGGTAAGTATTCGCTCGGCCTCAAGTTCCTTGATTTCGGCGGTGTTTACAAAATAAACAACATCATGGTACCGATCGCTAATCCTTACCTGGTAAAGCTCAGCCAAAAAGTCAGCGAGTCGGTCCAGATGGCCGTCTGGGATGGGGTGAGGGTCTTTCTCTGCAAAGCCGTGGAGACCCCTCATCCTCTCAGGGTTGTGTCCCTTGAGGGTACCAGGCTGGCGATGCACGCCACCAGCCTGGGGAAAGCCCTGATAGCAGAATGGCCGGAAGATAACCTTGAGGGATATTTCAGCAATAAGCTGGAAAGTTATACCCAGAACACCATAACCGATTTTGGCGAACTGATAAAACATCTCTCCAGGATAAGGAAAGAGGGCGTGGCTTACGATTTTGAAGAATGCTATATGGGAGTAAGCGGGGTGGCGGCGGCGCTAAAAAACAGCGAAGCCCGCGTGGTAGGCGCTATCAGTCTCTACGGTCCGATTACGCGTTTGAACAAAGAGAAGATGAAGGAAGACGCTCCTCTGGTTAAAGAATGCGCCCTGAAAATCTCCCGTGAATTGGGTTATCGGGGCGTTCATCCGAAAAATCCTGGTGATATTTCAAAAATCCGGCCAAAAGCTTAAAGGCGGAGCCAGAGATGCAATTCCAGAACTTGTTTTCTCCCCTAACAATCGGGAACAAGACCGCCAGGAACCGGATAGTATTTCCGGCGCACGGTATTCCTACAGCATTACCTTATTGCGCGGATGAGGCTGACGGGGAAAGGTATATTGCTTATCAGGTAGCCCGGGCTAAAGGCGGCAGTGCCCTGAATATCATTGGACCGCTGGGCTGTTATGAGCCTCCAGGAGGTGAACTCTCCTTATTTTCTCCACCTACGCCCGAGATCCTAGTCCCCAAACTGCGGCGGATGGCCGAGGCCCTTCACGAGCACGGCACTCTGGCTATGATGCAGCTTTTCACTTTCGGCAAATCTTTCGGTATACCCGCCACTTCTACCTGGGGATATGCTACCCCCACGGGGCAACAGGAAGCCGTTGCCGAATGGTCAAGTATTGATGAGGAAGAACTGAACGACCGGGTCGACTCTTTCGTCAAATACGCAGTTGTCTCCCAGGAAGGCGGGATGGACGGGGTAGAGATACATGCGTGTCACGGCGACTTCGTCCAGCAGTCCTGGAGCCGATGGGCCAATCAGCGTACCGACAAATGGGGCGAGCCGATGTTTTTTGCGACCCAGCTGATTGAACGTATAAGAAAAGCGATAGGTAAAAATTTTATCTTGAGTATTAAGATGACCGGAGACGACTTATCCTTTGACGGAATGGACGTCCGGGAAAATCAAAAAGTAGCGCGGGCTTTGGAAGCCACCGGGGGAGTCGATTTGCTTAATGTCAGCTTC
>MGML01000002.1:5621-6914 GCA_001796415.1 Chloroflexi bacterium RBG_13_46_14 | reverse complement strand
GGCAGCTCAATGGTCAGGTAGCATCCTCAAACCCGACAAACAGGTTTTAATAAATAATTATAGTTCCTGAGAGCGAGTAATCTTACTCAGATACTCGAGAAAAGTATTCACTATTACTGTATTGCAAAGAAGGAGCGGAGAAACTACTCCACTCCTTCTTTTTTGTATGCCCGAATATCTATTTTTCTTGTACGATAAGTATCACTTTCAGGAAAGATTCTTAAATACGATACCTGATTCCGCTCCCGGAAGGGCAGCTACCGGTTCACTCAGCAGGAATTCCCCTTTCTGTATCCAGTCTTTCAGGATGCCGGCTATCTCCTTTGCTTTATAGTAGCTTGACAACGATGAAGTCGGAACCTGTTTCCCCTGAACTTCTATGGTCCCGCTTTTTAGTTCCTCGTAGCTGACTTCGCCAAGAACGTCCGGTTTTCTGTTCGGATAGGTTTCCGAATAATCAACTATCGGTGCGTAAATATCCGAATCCTTCACCGAAACATACCTGACTATTTCTTCCGACAGGATGGGAATCGGTACGCCGATTCCCATCGTAATAGTAGTCCCGTATCCTATCATACTTGTTCCAACAAGCCATTCGGGTTTCATCTGTTTCAGGTCGCCTATCACGGATAGTGTTCCAGCAGGACGTCTGGGCACACCGTTATCGCCACGGAGAACCCCCGGATTATGTTGGGTACCCTGCCAGGCAATATGTCCGATTCCGCCTCCCAGGAATATCCTGGTCCCTATGCCGATAGCCTTATAATGAGGATCATTCAGCAAAGGAGAAAGCTGGGCAGCGCTGCAGTAATTAGCGTTACCCAGATTGGGTTTAAGGATTCCCATGTAAGTATGTATTTTCTTATCGGACAGGTTTACCGCCACGTTATAATTCTGGTAAGCGTTCCTGATGTTGAATAACACTGCTTCATTGATACTTTCAAGGTTAATCTGGGTATCCAGAGTTTTCGCTGGATAACAGTCCGTTCCGTACGCTTTTGCGGTCACCCTGATATCCTTTCCTGCAACAAGTTCCTCGATTACGTGCCCTCCGCCATAATCAAAATCTCCAGGATATGTCCTGTTTCTCGGATCATCGTCTGGAACAGCAGTCGCACCCAGGAATACATCCACCGCTGCCAGACCGGCATATGCCGGAACATCGTTGAAATATACCTTACCGCCACCCAGTTTTATTCTGGGAGCTGCATGACCGATATTGAAGAAAGCTCCTGAAGAACACATCGGTCCAAACGTTCCGGTCGTTACTACGTCAACCTCTTTTGCCGTCTT
>MGML01000002.1:2411-5611 GCA_001796415.1 Chloroflexi bacterium RBG_13_46_14 | reverse complement strand
TTTTCGGCAACGATACCTATTATTTCTTCAGCGGTTACTATAACCGCTTCACCCTTTTTTATTTTTTCGTTTATTTCAGCTATGGTTTTAGCCATTAGTATTCCTCCAAATTAATATTTTTAATAACGGAGTAGCCCTTTCGGGCAAGACATCAACCATAAGCCAGACACCACCTTCATATATGCCACTCCCACCTTTTTTAGCCCCCTAAAACCATATATGTGAGGTCCATCTCGTCACCATCATTCACCTCGCCGGTAAACTCATCGGGATGGATGGCAACACCGTTAATGATAACCAACACATGATTTAATGGTTCATAAAGCAATTCGCCTTCCGTATCGAAAAGCACCTTTTTAATCCCTGGATACTTTTCTACCAGTTCTCTCAGGCATCCTATAATTGAATTCTCAGCTACTTCGACCACGTTATTGTTAGACGTAAAATACTGAAAATATGAGGGAATATTGATTTTTACACTCACTTTAACTCATTATCCTTCTCTATTGTTAAATACCGGCACCATCGGAAAATTCTCTGATCAATCCTTTACTTAATTCGTTCATCTCGTCAGAGAAAGTATCGTTAAAGAATCCCGCGTCGATAGAACGTTCCAGTCGCAGTAAACGTTCGGACAGTGCTTTTTGTTGACTCAGGACAATTCTTATCGCCTGAGCAACAGGATCCGGCAATATTCCATGTTCAAGATCGATTGCCTGTTGCTGTCGATCTTCTACTACCTTACCCGGAATACCAACGACCGTTGTATTAGGCGGTACCGACTTAATTACGACAGAACCGGCGCCTATCCTGGCATTATCGCCGACTGTCACCGCTCCCAGCACTATCGCTCCGGTCCCAATAACAACATTGTTCCCGATAGTAGGATGGCGTTTTTCCTTCTTCAGCGATGTTCCTCCGAGAACTACCCCCTGGTACATCAGAACATCATCACCGACCTCTGCGGTCTCGCCTATCACGACTCCCGAACCATGGTCGATAAAGAAACGTCTGCCGATTTTTGCTCCGGGATGAATTTCAATGGCTGTTAAAAATCTTCCGATATGAGACAATAAACGCGCAAGAAAATGGAGTCTATGACGCCAGAGAAAGGAGGATACACGGTGTAATCTCACAGCATGCAGACCAGGATAACAGAAGAGAACCTCAAGTACGCTTTTTGCTGCCGGATCTTTGGCAAATATTGTCCTGATATCTTCTTTTAATTGTTTCAGCATGTCTGTTTACTCCTCCTTCCTTGATGTTTTTCCATTCATGGTCCAACTAATTGGTCAACCAGCCAGGCTAACCAGGGTATTTCATCAATACTATTATGCGAATATGATTGTATTGTTTTCGGTTTTTTATCCAGCCGTTTGGGGAACACAAATACCTCCAGCGCAAACGTATCCTGATGGGCAATCGGTGTTAATAGAACAAGTCAAACTCGCTTGTTCAGTTTTCTTTCTTGTTACTTGGAAATATATCAATATTATGCCAAGGCCGATCAAAACAGGAAGTACAAGATAGAAAAACAATCCCAGGAATATTACAGGTATGTTTACATCCATCGTCATTCACCTCCTTGCTAGAATCCAATCTCCTTTGGTTAGCCTGGCTGGTACATTCGCCATGAAAAATAAATCTCCACAAATGACTTGGTTTTTTATATCGCCTGCTCCTCTTTATACAGGTCCTGAAAAAGCCAGGTTGAAAGGTAACGTTCTCCTGTGTCGGGAAGCACCACGACTATTAACTTACCTTTATTTTCAGGTCTTCCGGCAACCCCAAGCGCTGCCCAGGTGGCTGCGCCTGAAGAAATGCCTGCCAGTATTCCTTCTTCACGTGCAAGTCTCCTTGCAGTATTACCAGCGTCCTCGTTACTCACCTGAATTATTTCATCTATCAATTCGGTCTGTAGTATATCAGGAATAAATCCTGCCCCAATCCCCTGGATTTTATGCGGCCCCGGGGAACCTCCTGACAGAACAGGTGAAGTAACCGGTTCAACAGCGATAGCTTTAAATTCGGGTTTTCTCTTCTTCAGTTCACTCGCAACCCCTGTAATCGTGCCGCCTGTACCCACACCCGAAACCAGAATATCTACCCTGCCATCAGTATCACGCCAGATTTCATCGGCGGTTGTCAGGGCATGGATCTCAGGATTTGCCGGATTCTGGAATTGCTGAAGAATAATATAATTTTTGTTCTCTGCGGTAAGTTCTTCTGCCTTTCTTATCGCCCCCGGCATACCTTCTGCTCCGGGAGTGAGAATTAATTCAGCTCCGAATACAGTAAGGAGTTGCCTTCGTTCCATGGACATCGTGTCCGGCATGGTGAGAATCAGCCGATATCCCCTGGCAGCACAGACGAAGGCTAAAGCTATACCGGTATTCCCGCTTGTGGGTTCCACGATAACGGAATCCTTGCTGATAAGACCTTTTTCTTCAGCATCCACGATCATCGCTACTCCGATCCTGTCCTTCACGCTTCCCAGAGGATTAAATGATTCGAGTTTTGCTACTACCTCGGCCTGAATTCCCCCGGTAATGCGGTTTAGTCTGACAAGAGGGGTATTTCCGATAAGTTCGGTCGAATCCCTGGCGATACCACGGGTCAAAACAGGTAATTCCATATTTTTATAAGATAATTTTTTTACTTTACTGTTATCTTCTTTCATCAGATATTCCTCCTTTTATCCCTTCAGGCTGGCTTCGGCTTTTTTTATGGATCCTTTTGAAAAGGTTAATCTTTCTATAGCTTCGAGGGTTACATTGATTTCTTCGTTAGTACTAAAATATCCCGGGCTAAGACGTACCGTTCCACGGGGAAAAGTTCCCAGTGTTTTATGTGCCGCCGGAGCACAATGCAATCCGGTCCTGACTTTGATATCAAAAGCCTGATCAAGAACGGTTCCTACTTCTCCCGGTTCCATATCATTTATAGTAAAAGAAACAACCGGGCATTGACGCATGATATCTTGAGCTGCATATATGGTTACTCCCGGTATTTCTGACAAACCTTCGATTATTCTGGAAGTCAGGCTAATTTCATGCTTAAGAATTTTATTCATTCCTTCCTCGAATATATATCTTAATCCAGCTCCAAGTCCGGCAATCCCTATAGTATTCTGAGTGCCGCTCTCAAATCTATTTGGTAGTTGAGAAGGCTGTTCTTCTAACTCTGATTGCGATCCCGTG
>MGML01000002.1:0-2397 GCA_001796415.1 Chloroflexi bacterium RBG_13_46_14 | reverse complement strand
GGTATCCAGATCCACCCTTTCACCGATAAATAGCCCGCCTGTACCCGGAGGACCGAACAGACCTTTATGCCCTGAAAAGGCAAGAAGGTCTATATTATCTTTCTGAACATCCAGCCGATATTTGCCTGCGGTTTGGGCAGCATCTACCATTAATATGATGTTATATTCCCGGGCAAGCAAACCATATTCACCAACAGGCTGGATAGAACCGTTAACATTAGAAGCATGCGTCATCACAATCAGTTTTGTTTTCCCCGTGATGGCTATTTTTATATCTCCTGGCAACACATAACCATACTCCGGATCGGTATTTACACGGGTTATATTTATACCTCGATGTCGCAGCTTTTCAAGGGGCCTGATCACTGAATTATGTTCGATTGTGCTCATGATTACATGATCTCCCGGTTTAAGTAAACCCTTAAGCCCTGTATTCAATGAATCAGTACAGTTATAGGTAAATATTACCCTGTTAGGGTCAGGTGCATTAATTAACCTTGCAAGGAGAAGCCTGGTATCATCCACGATTTTGCTTGCCGCTTCGGCCATGGAATGCCCCCCACGACCCGGATTACCTCCACTGTTCCTGATGAAGGCATCCATGTCCCTGTATACACTTTCCGGTTTAGGCCACGACGTTGCCGCATTATCAAGATAAATCATATTCTTCCGCCTACATTCCTATATATTTCGCGTATAATCCTCTTGCTAAAGCCTCATCATCGGTATTCTTCACGATAATCCGCCCGTCTGGAAACACTATCATTTCATGACCGTTAATGTTGAAACGAAGCATAAAATCGTTGTAACTTACCGTTCCCAGAGGTTCAAGGTTCTCTGCAAGTTTCTCAAAAGACACCTTATCGATATTGGGATTTAAAACCTGTACTGAGTTTTGGCCGCAGAGAGATGTGGTTCTTACACCATATTTAGCATCCAGAAACTCATACTCTCCATTACAGGCTGGGCAGTCAAGGTGCCGACCAAGTTTAAACCTGTGAAAATCAGTTTTCCAGACGTCAACAGTCCATAATTCGCGACTGATCTCATCCGAACCTATGAGTATCTTTATCGCTTCGGTGGCCTGTAATGAGCCTATAATAAAAGGAACCGTACCGATTATTCCCGCTGTATCACAGGTCATCGCTATCCCGTCACGGGGTGGGCTGTTATAGAAACAGCGGAAGCAGGCTGTTTCACCGGGAAGTATATTCATCGTCATCCCGTAAGAAGAAATAGCTCCGCCATATATCCAGGGGATATTAAGCTTCAAAGATACATCATTAATCAGTAACCGGGTTTCCATATTATCGAGCCCGTCCAGAATGACATCGGCATCTCCAACCAGTCTTTCAATATTGGTATAGTTGACATCACTGACCACACCTTCAATTTCGATATCGGAATTTACTTTCCTCAAGTATCGTTCGGCAGCCACAGCTTTTGGTAAATTTTCCCTGATATCTTCTTCGTCGAATATGACCTGGCGCTGCAGGTTATGGTATTCGATAAAATCCCTGTCAACGATCTTGACTTTTCCTATACCGGCCCTTACCAGGGCAGTTGCAATAACAGTCCCCAAAGCTCCACAACCAATTATGGCGACACTACTCCGGCCAAGCTTTGCCTGTCCTTCTTCACCTATTGCGGGAAATATTACCTGTCGAGAATATCTATCAAACATGATTCACTCAATTACTCTCTCAGCATTACACAGACTTTTGAAAATATATAAAACTAGATATAATACATAACCTCTTTGCTTTCATCTTTTTCTTTCTGTCGGTTTACGAGATCCTGGAGTGTCTTCGATCCCAGAACACCACACATAACATCCTTTAATTCACTCCATAAGTCCCTGGTGACACACGAAGATGAACGATCACATAAATCAGGCTTATCGACACAGGAGACCAGTGCGATAGAACCTTCATAAAGTTGAATGATATCTATCATTTTGATATCGGACGGATTCCTGGCGAGTAACACTCCTCCTTTAGGGCCTGTCGTACTAATTACGTAACCACCGGCAACAAGTGGTCTCATCAATTGTTCTAAATACGGAAGCGAAATCTGCTGGTTTTCTGCAACATCTTTAAGCTGGATCAGAGAGTTACCCTCATGAAGAGCTATCTCCAGCAGTGCCCTGGTACCGTACCGTGCTTTTGTTGAAAGTTTCATCCTGACTACCTCAAAAAAGTAATTGTTGACTATTATTATATACATTATCAACAATAACATATATTTCTATTTTTTGCAAGTACTTTTGATAAAGGAATCCTTTAAAAGAATTGAACCCGAACTTTAGAAAAATAACACGGTTGTAAAATATGGTATTTTCGAACGACCCTCAATACAGATCGTATTTCATAAAATCTGTAAAGACCAGACCCGGGT
>MGML01000001.1:5420-5851 GCA_001796415.1 Chloroflexi bacterium RBG_13_46_14 | reverse complement strand
ACCGTTTCCTACCGAGACCGAACCCTACAAAGTTGAGATAGCCCTGCGCGAACGCATCAAGGAATTAAATTGCCTTTACGGTATTTCTCAACTGGCAGAGCGTAATTTATTATCACTCGATAGCCTGCTGCAGGAACTGGTGAACTTCCTGCCCTATTCATGGCAGTACCCGGAGCTTACCTGCGCCCGTATCTTCTTCAAAGAAAAAACGTACGTGAGTGATAGATTCAAGATAACACCCTGGCGTCAGCTATCGCGTATTTACATGTATCACGAGGCGGTGGGAGAGTGCAGTATTTTTTACCTTGAGGAATGCCCGCCGTCTGACGAAGGCCCTTTTATGAAAGAAGAACGCGCTCTTCTGGACGCTGTGGCAGAGCAAATAGGGACCATCGCTACCCGAATATCGGCAGACCTGGAGCTGCAGGAAA
>MGML01000001.1:5054-5224 GCA_001796415.1 Chloroflexi bacterium RBG_13_46_14 | reverse complement strand
CCAGGACGTGAACCTCATGACTTTCCTGCAATCGAGCATGTGGGAAGGAAAATAGAAAACCGAATGCATTATCCTTTCGGTGTTTGTACGAATTAGTACCTGGTGGTCAAAAACCACCCGCTACCACCAATTCTCCAGCATAAAACCACTATTTTTTGCCCTTTTAACTT
>MGML01000001.1:4073-5018 GCA_001796415.1 Chloroflexi bacterium RBG_13_46_14 | reverse complement strand
TTGCATTTTAAATTGACCAGAGTATAGATTTCTGTCATTGTCCCTTTATTGACTTGGTGTTGTCTTTTCTTTATATCTCACAAGAAAAGGAGGCCAGCAGCCTCCGCCTTTTATCTAGGCTATGTGGGGTTCATAGAACTTCTTTATAGTAACTTGTGAACCCAAAATGAGAATGTGAGTCATTGTTTAGTGTCTATTTTCATATATAGAATGCCGTCAAGTATGCATCGTGGATCGCGTTCAGGGCCCGTCTGGGTATAACACAATCTCCAACTGCATGTAATTCCTTTACCTGGCCTTCCAGCGACTTGAATAAACCATTGTTTGGAAGATATCCGGTAGACATTATCACCGTATCAACATTATCGATGATACTCTCTTCTCCGGACCAGACATCCACCAACGTTATGCGGTGTCCTGATATTTGCTTGATCTTGGAATGTGACGTGATATTTACCCCGTTTCTCCTTAATCTTTGCCAGATTAGAGGGTTGCGGCTGGCAATTATCCCGGCTGGCGTCATCAAACCTGCCAATAAGCTGACCTGGCTTGTGACTAATTCAACCTCTATCCCTTTTTCCCCGAGATAATCGGCTACATTGGGCGCTTCCTGTTCGCCCGTGCAATCATATATCAGTGCCTTGTTTCTCACCTTGACATCCCCGTTAAGCACCTGGACAGGGCTTGCCATCTGTAATTCCCCACTCCCAGGGACAGGCTCAATATAAGGCCGGGCGCCGATGGCAACTATAACTGCATCCGGCTTTTCCTGTTTAACCATATCTGAAGTAACATCAGTATTAAAAATTTGTTTAATACCTAATTTGGAAAGCTGGTGTGACAGATACCGGGTCACCTGGCTGAACTCCTCCCTGCCCGGCGCTTTAATCACGGTATTGAGCAAGCCGCCAAGCTGTGAGTTCTTTTCATATAGCGTGACATCAT
>MGML01000001.1:3605-4048 GCA_001796415.1 Chloroflexi bacterium RBG_13_46_14 | reverse complement strand
TGCCTCCATACCTGCCGGGCCTCCTCCTATAACCATAATCTTCTTCTTCTTTTGAACCGGTTTTATTACTGCAATATCTTTGGTTTCTCGGCCAGAAACTAAATTCTGGGTACACTTCGGCTTGCCTTCTATGTTGCATCCCTGGTTGCAGCCGATACAAAGCCGTATATCCTCGATTCTTCCTTCGCGGGCCTTGTTACTGAATTCAGGGTCGGCGATTTGCCCGCGTACCAGTCCCACCATATCGCAATGGCCATCGGCAATGGCTTTCTCCGCTAAGGCGGGGTCATTGATGCGCCCACAGGCAATCACCGGTATGGACTTCACAGCCTGCTTGATTCCTGAAGCCAGCGGAACACTGATAGAGGCGGGAGGGATATACATACTGGCAATCGTGAAAGCATTCGAGTTACCACCATGACCGACGCTAATATTTAGGAAAT
>MGML01000001.1:2347-3471 GCA_001796415.1 Chloroflexi bacterium RBG_13_46_14 | reverse complement strand
ATGAAGGTGTTCACCTCCCGTTTCACCGGAATAATGAACAACACATGGGCCGATGATATTCAAACCGCATCCGCCTTTAGCTCGGGCTACTTCATAGGCAATATACTCAGGGAAGGGAAGGGCCTCGTAACTATGACAGGGGAAGATAATCCTGTTCCTGGCTGTCCTGGTACCGATTTTGATAGGTGAAAATAAATTCTCAAACTGCATAGCGTTTGTCCCTCCGCAACGATTATCCGGTCAATAAACTGTGAAGATGAGTATGCCGTGTTTAATGAGGAGATTCGATTCTTTCCGGTATCAAGTGCTTTTCTTTCAGGAATGCCGTCACTTTCCTGGCGATCTCTTCAGGATTCCCTTCTAGGATATTGCCGCTGCTTTTTTTAACAGCGGTTCCCTGGGTTAATAATCTAATCCGCTCGGCCGGAGAAATATTGCCGGTCGGGATAAATATCTTCTTGGGAGGAGGTCGGTTGACGGAGACGAGCCGTGTTTGTTGTGCATCAGGATTCAGTGTATCCTGGATACTATCTAGAATATTGATATCAATGATCTGGATGTCTTGTTTAGCCGCCTTTTTTCTACCCGGGAGTGTTGGATATCTGGGTTCATTCAGCATGAGGTCGGCCGTAAACAAGGCCGGTAAATGGCAGCGTTTTTTTTCTCTAGCTCCTCTTTCCAGCCTCCTTGAGACTGTAGCCAGATTGTTATTACTGTCTATTTCCAGCATCGTTACAGAGGTAATAACCGGGAGGTTCAATAATTCCGCCAGCATGCTGCCAACTTCACCGCAATTCCTATCTGAAGACTGGTCCCCGCAAAGGATAATATCAAAAGGCATCCGGCTTAATACCCTGGATATGGTTTTAGCAATAGCCAGGGAGTCAAATAGAGGGTAATTATGCGTTTCAACCCTAATGGCATTATCTGCTCCCAGAGACAGGCATTTTCTTAAAGTCTCCTCACTCCGGGCAGTATCTATGGTGATCACTGTAACAGTACCGCCGTATTTTTCTTTAAGACAGAGGGCTTTTTCAAGCGCCGCTTCATCATAAGGATTCAGGATGTAATTCCATTCAACATCTATAAACGTGCCCTTTTCCACGTTAATTTCGACCGGCAAG
>MGML01000001.1:2001-2338 GCA_001796415.1 Chloroflexi bacterium RBG_13_46_14 | reverse complement strand
GGGACAGTTTTTACGCAGACAATAATATTCATTATTGTTGCTGTTCCTCCTGTTTTATAGCGCCTTTGATATGACTGGACAAAGCCGGAATGATTTTTTCCAAATAGCCTATTACCCCCAGGCTGGCAAGCTTGAATATGGGCGCATCGCGGTCTTTGTTGATGACAATGATAGTTTCGGAAGTGTCCATCCCGACCGTGTGAGGATACTGCCCGGAAATTCCGCAGGAGATAAACAGGCGCGGCGATATAGTTTCTCCGGTAATACCGATCTGGCGTTCCAGAGGTAACCACTTGAAATCTACAGCAGTACGGGTTCCCCCTATTGATGCACCTAG
>MGML01000001.1:1013-1878 GCA_001796415.1 Chloroflexi bacterium RBG_13_46_14 | reverse complement strand
GAATTGGACTCCTGTTTTTTCCGCACAGGAACCTGGTAAACAGATAATTTCACACTCAACACCGCGGATTGATTCTTTGATGTCAAACGCTCCGGAGTAAGCCGTGGCTATACAGAAAGTAGACGTGCTGCAGGCTATTGTCGCCAGGGCTTTTCCACGCATGATGCTCCTGTGGCCGATTAATTCACCCTTTTCTAGCTTAAGGTCGACACAATCAGATATAAGCCCGGCATCTAATCTAGCTGCCAGTCTTGGTGCTATTTCTCTTCCCAGGGGTGTAGCGGTAAGAAACAGCAATGCGGGTTTAGATTCCTTTATCATTGAGTAGAGCAGGTTTACCAGATGGTCTGAATCATGATGAAATGGCGTTGCAGTAGATACCAAATACACCTTGTCTGCTCCATGTTTTACGGGGATATTCGTGAGTGATTCGACTCCCTTGCCAATAATGATAGCAGTTACAGAGTAACTGGAGTCATCCGCCATTTTCCGCGCATGAGATAGTATCT
Organism: Chloroflexi bacterium RBG_13_46_14; assembly: GCA_001796415.1. The sequence continues at coordinate 1,369 of MGML01000001.1, read as the reverse complement.
CCAGCGAACCCTTTTTTACTCTATCGGTCTCTGTTTCAAGGTATACCCAAATTTCGTCTGACATTATTCTCTCATATACTCAGCGGCTTTTTCAGGAAAAAGAGCTTTGGAGTATCTCCACAATATCCAATACCGATAAAGAAGTTTCCATCCCTCTTTCACGGGATTCGTTTTCCAGTATAGTCAGGCAGTAGGGGCAAGCCGTAGCCAGTATGGCCGGATTGCATTCATTTACTTGGTCCAGGAGAACCTGGCTGATTCGCCGTTTGCCTGTCTCACTAATCCACATACCTCCGCCCCCGGCACCGCAACAGAGCGTATCTCTACTATTAGGTTTTTTTTCGATGATTTTGATT
>MGML01000001.1:0-1004 GCA_001796415.1 Chloroflexi bacterium RBG_13_46_14 | reverse complement strand
CTCTCTAATATCTGCCTCGGATCACGGTAAATGCCGTTATACCTTCCCAGGTAGCATGGATCATGATATACGACCGGTTTATTCAGTTTCTTTTCCGGAGTGAGGAGCTTCCCTTGATGTATCAGGCTTGCAATCAACTGCGTATGATGGAGTACTTCATAATTCCCCCCGAGTTGGGGATAATCGGTTTTAAATACATGATAGCAGTGAGGACAATTTGTAATTATTTTCTTGATACTATTTTTATTAAATGTTTCGATGTTTTGCCGCGCTAGTTTTTGAAATAGATATTCGTTACCAGTCCGGCGTACCGCGTCGCCGCAGCACACCTCCTTTTTTCCAAGGATAGAGAAGCGGATTCCGGCGGAGTTTAGTACCCGGATGGTAGACATGGAAATTCTCTGGATACGCTCGTCATAGGCGCCGAGACAGCCCGACCAATATACCGTATCGATAGTGGAATCTCCTGAAGGATTGTACGCATTCAATCCTTCAGCCCAGTTTCCCCGGTACGTCCACGCTTTTCCCCATGGATTGCTGTTCTCCTCAATATTCCGGTAGAACTGCCGTATTTTGGCCGGGAATATAGCTTTCATCAGTACCTGGTTTCGTCTTAGGTCCACCATGCGCTCAACATGCCTGATATCCACCGGGCAGATTTCTTCACAGGAAAGGCACGTAACACAATCCCAGATTTCGCTATCGGTGACCGCTTCACCTATAAGAGATTCTCCATAATTCCCATTTTTCAATAGTGCCGGGCCTGTCTGGATGATATGGTTCTTTAGATTGAGCACCTGTTCTCGGGGTGAAAGAACCTTGGCGCTGATCACTGCCGGGCAGACCTCATGGCACCGTCCGCATTCGGCACAGCTATAAAGATCAAGGATTTGCTTACGGGTCAAACTTGAAATATCTCCCGCCCCCGCTGTCTCTTCTTTATCAATATCCGGTGTACTCAGGGCTCCCTTTTTTTGTCCACCACGGAAGACCACGTTGAACGG